>CAYMWD010000043.1:0-6993 GCA_964394025.1 uncultured archaeon
ATCTTTAAGCTCTTTTTTAAGTGCATCAACAACTTTCACATCATTTTTGAAAGAAGCAGTAACCGTATCAACAACAATCAATTCAGGTTTGAATTCTTTTGCAGTTTTAACAGTTTCATCAATATCAATTCCTCTTGCAGGAGCATCCAATAATTTAACCTCATGCCCTGCCTGTTCAAGAACACCTGTAGTGTATGCTAGCCAAATCGGAAAATAAACACAACCGCCTCTGCTTATGCCGGGGCTTCTGCTTGTTCTTGAAAATCTAAAAAGAAATGGTGGGTTTAATACTAATATTTTCATTTACATCACTTGTTCAAATATAATAATTAAGAGTTTAAAAAGGGGTTTTGGTACAACCTTATTCTTTTTGCTCTCTTTCGCCAATTATTTTGTTTACTCTAAGCAGTTCATCAAAAGAACCAGCATCAAGCCACTCTTCTTTCATTTTACTTGCTTTCAAAGAACCGTCTTTTATGTAGAAGTTATGCAAATCTGCAACTTCCAATTCGCCTCTTGCACTTGGCTTTAGATTTTTAATCACATCAAAAACTTGAGGGGTATACATGTACACTCCAACTACTACCCAATTTGTTGGAGGGTCTTTTGGTTTTTCAACAACTTCTTTAACTTCATCTCCCTCAAGAACTGCAACTCCTGCCTTGCTTGCTTCTTCTTTTGTTGTTTCAAAAAGCAAAACCCTTGACTTTTCAGTTCCGTTTTCAAATGCTTTTACAAATTCACTTATATCTTCAGTAATAATATTATCTCCATTAATTGAAACAAATTTATCTTCTCCAACAAATTCTTTTGCAAGCCCCATTGCCTGAGGAATCCCGCCGGCTTCATCCTGCACTCTAAAAGTAAAATTAACTCCGAAATCTTTTCCCGAACCTAATAAATTGAAAATTGCGCCTGCGTGCTCGGTGCCGGTTATAACTAATATATTTTTTATTCCTGCTTTTTTCAGTGTCTCAATTGGATAGTAAATCATTGGTTTATTGTAGATAGGCAGAAGATGTTTATTGACAACCTTAGTCAAGGGTCTCAGTCTAGTCCCGAATCCACCTGCAAGAATTACGCCTTTTACGATTTTAATCACCTTTGTATTTTATATATCTCTCATACTTTCTATTTAATCTTGTTTTACTATTAGAGTTTTGGTACAAAAGTTCTAAAACCTTTGGGGATTCGTTGGGATAGTAAACAATTGAGTTGTCATGGTTCTTTTTGTTTCTAATTCCTATTTTTTGACTTAAAACCTCCTGAAGCTTTGAGAGAAACAAAGGGCTCCAGCAAGTGAATTTTACTACTACTCTGCCGTCTTTGAGTTTGAAAACACTTCCATCTCCGTCAAAGAATCCTCTAATAAAATGCGAGTGGGCATCTTCTGGCATTTCTGGAAATTGCAGTGTTTTACTTTTTCTTGGGGTAAGTCCTTTGTTAATCAAATCTTGGTAAATAACTGGATTGTCAATCCGAAGCCTGAAAGTTCCTCTTGATTCTTCGACTGGTTTGGTAAATTCCATTAGTTCTCTGACATTTTCAAGAAGGCATTTATCTTTGCTTGTTATTTCTGTGCTGTAATGATTTTTTTGACTATTAAGACAACCATCCGATACAATTAATCCAAAAACATATGCTGATTCATTAGTCCACTCTGAGAAGAATTTATGGTTTATTCGGTACTTGTGCCATTTTATTTTTTTCTTGATTTTCTTTTCAGATAAAATTCTTCTTATTGCTTTCTCAGTTCTATTATTTCCTAAAGCAATTTCTCTAACTTTTTTATTTTGGTATTGGGATTTAATGTTTTCAATTTCCTCTTCAGACCAGTTAGTTTGTTTACTACTTAATCCTAAATATCCTGCTCTCTCAACTATTGCTTCTCTAGTGTGCTTAACATTCTGAAGCATCAATTTCCAATTGGTTTTCTTTTTTCTGTAATGCTTCTTCACATATTCAATTTCTTTATCGGTCCATCTTGGTTTTTTCATATTTACTTTAAAAGGAAAAAGTATTGCTTTATTTTCCAAGGAGTAGATTGCCAGTGCGGGGTTCATTCTGAACCCCTCCCAAAGTTTTTGATTATCCAGATTTCTCTATCTGTGATGAACTCTGAGCCCTCTTGAGCTTCTGCCCATAATATTTCTGCTTTTGTTGGAATTGGAATTTCCATGATTTCGCCACCTCCTAAAAGAACGAATTTTTTCATGGTCTCGTTTAGCTTTTGGAGGCATTAAATCCTAGCGGAGGCTAACGGAGCTAGGTTTAAGCTGAGAAAAGCAGAGGCCTAAGAAAAAATTTGTAGGAGGTGGATTACTGGTTATTTAGATTCAGGAAAAATTGTTGTGTTCATCAAATTCCCCCTTTATTTTTTGCAATTCTTGATTTTTTCTTTTCAAATAATATAACTGAAACAGGCTCAAAAAAAGGCATTGAAATATGGAAACATTTAATTGTTTCATCTAAATGAAAAAGTCGTTTAAGTGTCTCAGGAGTATAAGGTCTTATGTGATCAGGCTGATCCCAAAATTGAATTGTTGGATATGGAGTGATAATGCATACATATTTTTTTGAAATTCTTAATAACTCTTTTGCAAATTTTTCAGCTTCACTAATGTGTTCAATCACATGTGCTGAGTAAATCAAATCAAAACTATTATCTTTGAAATTATTTTTAAAAATATCAACTTTTTGTATATCTTTTCGTGTTGGTTCTAAATCAATTGCAGTTACTTCTTTTTCTCTTGATTTAAAATAATCAATCATTTTTCCATTGCCCGAACCAACATCTAGAACTGTTTTAAAATCAGCTTTTTTGAAAATTGAATCATAAAAAAATTTGTCAATTAATTTTTGTCTTAAGCTCATTAAATATTCCTCTTTTTTTTGGTTTATTTCCCCTCTTTTAGCGGTTTCCACCATGCTTCATTTTCTTTATACCATTGAATTGTTTTTTCAAGACCTTCATCAAAATTCATTTCTGGTTTCCAACCTAATTCTTTTACTTTTGAAGAATCAAGACTATATCTTAAATCATGTCCTTTTCTGTCTTCTACATGTTCAATCATTTCTTTTCCTTTTCCAAGGTGTGAAAGAATTTTTTGAGTAAGTTCAATATTGCTAAGTTCATTTCCTCCGCCAATGTTATAAATTTCGCCTTTTTTTCCTTTTTCTCCAACAGTTAAAATTCCTTTGCAATTATCAACCACATATAACCAATCACGAATATTAGTTCCAGTTCCATAAACAGGAACTTTTTTTTCCTCAAGCAGGTTTGTCACAAAAAGCGGAATCACTTTTTCAGGAAACTGGTATGGGCCGTAATTATTCGAACTTCTTGTTACTGAAATATCAAAACCAAAAGTAGTACAATAACTCAATGCAACTAAATCTGATGCTGCCTTTGAAGCAGAATAAGGATTTCTTGGTTTTAATAAATCGGTTTCTATACTTGAACCTTGTTCTACTGAACCATAAACTTCATCAGTTGAAATATGCACAAACTTTTTCACATTTGCTTCCATTGCACATTGAACCATATTTTTTGTGCCTGAAATATTTGTTCTAATAAATGGATCAGCATCATTAATTGAATTATCCACATGTGATTCAGCAGCAAAATGAAAAACAGTGTCAATTCCATCGATTGCTTTTTTTACTGCATTTGGATCTGCAATATCCCCTTTTACAAAAGTATAATTTTTGTTTCCTTCAAAATCCTTCAGATTATTAGGGTTGCCAGCATAAGTAAGCAAATCAAGATTTACTACTTCAAGGTCTGTTTCTTTCATAAGCATTCTTACAAAATTACTTCCAATAAAACCACAACCGCCTGTTACAAGTACTTTTTTCATTTTAATCACATTAAATATCAATTGAAAACAATTATAAAAGTCATTTTTGGTTCAAAATTCTTTCACAAAAGCAATTTCCCAAACCTTATACTCCCAATTAATCTACTTGTTTTTACCGCGATTACATACCCTAATCCAACAATAATTATTGCAAGCGTATGAATTGGACTTTTATTTTCCATAAATGTAATTCCTCTTGGACTGCTTAAATTCATTTTTTTCCCTTTTTCCCATGTGCCTGTAACAACTTTAAAATCCTGCATTGGGTCAACTAAAAAACCATATCTAATATTCAAAAATTTTTCACAAACTTTCGTAGGGTGCTTTTTGTAAAGCAAAACATCATTTTGGTGATAATAAAGTCTTTGAATCACATACTTTGCTAATCCACTAATTCCTTTTGGTTTTACTTCTTCATGGTCATGTAAATAATTTGCTTTAATGAGTTTGAACTCATAACCTAAATCCATTATTTTAAAACTCAAATCAGTATCTTCTCGATAATAACCATAAGCTTCATCATAACCGCCAACTTTTTTCAAAAGTTCTTTTTTGAATGCTGTTGAAGTTCCGCCATAATAATCATAAGCACTAACAACACCAACTTTTTCAGAATCAAATCCTTTTACCATTTTTTCAAGCCAATCTTTTTTTGCAATACAATCATGGTCCATGTTAATTATAATTTCATATTTTGCTTCAAAAATTCCTTTGTTTCTTGCCTTACATACTCCTTCATTTTTTTTGTGAAAAACTTTCAAATTCTTTTTGTCTTTTTTGTATTCATCCAAAAATTTTTTTGTTTCATCCGTTGAACCATCATTAACAACAATAATTTCATAATTTCCAGAAAAATTTTGTTTCAAAAGCGAATCAAGAGTTTTTTCAAGCACAATTCTGCTATTGTAAGTAGTAACTATAATTGATGCATTCATTTGAATTCCTCTTTTACAAATTTTTCAAGAATTTCAACTATATTCCCTTTTTTCACATTTGAGGGATTAAAATTTTTTATTTCTTTAATTTTTTCTTCTAGTTCCGGAAGAGCCCAAACAACAAGCCCTAATCCCATTTGTTCTGCAACTTCAGCAAGTTCAAGTTGATGGTTATTAGTGTGTTCTTTAAATTCCTTTTTTCTAGGAACAACAATCATTTTTTTTCTAAGATTTTTACACAATCCAATATTGCCTTCTCCTGCATGAGTAATTACAAGTTCTGCTTTTTCAATATTTTTTCTGAATTCATCAAGTGAAAGAAATTTTGTATGTTTATAATTTTTAGGCTCATAAGTACTATACCCTGTTTGACAAAAAACATCTTTTTCAATTTTTTCAGTTTCAATAAGAATATCAATTTCGCGTAAAAGCCTATCAAATTGCTGAGGGTGAGTACCAACTGTAACAAAAATTTTAGTCATAAAAAATCCCTAAATTAAAATCCCTGAATTAAAATCATTAAAGCATTTCAAAATATGCTCCCTCCAAATGTTCCTTTCGGATAATACGGTTCAAGTTCCTTCCACTGGTAAATAAATTTGTTTGCAAAAAGATAAGCTATTCTTCCGCTTATTCCTGGTTTTATTGGTCTGCAAAAACTTTCAATAAAAACAATTTTTTTCCCTAATACTTTCCCTGCAATGCACACAAGAACTCCAACATCTGCGCCTGTTGAAATAATTAAATCAGGGTTCTCTTTTCTAAGAATCAAAAAACTTTGCACAAAACTTTTCAAAGTATTTATTGGATTTCTTTTTGGCAACTTTACAAAAAACACTTTTTCTTTTTTTGCCAAACTTTCAGTATCAGCTCTTTTGAAGGTTATAAAAAAATGTTTCCTTTTTGAATAAAATTCATTTAATTGGAGCATTTCTGAAAGATGGCCGCCTGCAGAACAAGCCAAGCAAATTTTTGGATTCATTAGATAATTTGCATTATGTTTCAATTAAAGCTTATTGGTATAACTTCTGTTTTTTTTCCATTAATTTGGTACAATAATAGGAAGCGTACCTGCAATTCGTCCTTAAAAACTTTATGATATTTTATGCTATAATGGATATACTTTCAAAAGCGAAAGAATGTTGTTCAAAAAACAAAAAAGAACTTTTCTTTGTTTTCCTTATTTTTCTTCTAGCATTTGGACTACGCGGGCACTTGATGATTTATGACCTTCTTTTTGGTTTTGACTCTTATTTTCACGCAAGAATTGCACAATTTGTTGTAGAAACAATGACAATTCCTACTATAGATCCTCTTGCTTATTATCACCTTGAAGGTGGAGCACCTATGCCTCCAACAGGCGCATTTTTTTGGTTTTTTACTGCAATTCTTTTTAAAATTTTCACTTTTGGAGCTCCTTTTGCAAAAGACACTTGGATTACTGCTGTAAAATTTTTTCCTGCATTATTTGGTGCACTTACAAGTGTTGCAATGTACTATCTTGGAAAACAAATGTATGGCAAAAAAGCAGGAGCAACAATGGCATTTTTTGCAGCAATTGTTCCTAGTTTTGTTTATAGGACAATGGCTGGGTTTTTCGAAGAAGATGCTCTGGGATTCCTTTGGATGGTTATTGGACTTTACTTTTTTGTAAAAGCAGTTCAAAAAGCAGAATTCAACAAAGAAACAATAAAAAATTCAATTATTGCTGCTTTCTTTTTTGTAATAATGGCTTGGACTTGGCAAATGTTTTTGCTTATTCCAATAATTCTTGTTGCATGGTTTTTCAGCACTCTTGCTTTAATGTGGTTTAGAAAAGATTCGAATGAAAAAATAATTAACCTAGCAAAAAGTTTTGCAATAACATTTATTTTATTTTCAGTTTTTACTTCTGCACTTATTGGAACTGGCTGGATTGATTCAACAACAGGATATGTTACAAGTTATCTTCCTGTCACTTCAAATAATATTGATAGAATAAATACGCCTGGCGGAGACGGTACAAGTGTTTACTCAGTTAGTGTTGGAGAAGAACAATCCGGATTTAAATTTTGGGGTAATAAATACTCTGCATTGATTGTATTTCCTTTTGTAGCACTTTTATTGCTAATTCCTTATAGGCTTTTTAGAAAAATGAATGATTATGTTTCCTTCATGCTTTTTTGCCAAAAAAAAGTACTACATCTGTTATAAAACAG
>CAYMWD010000044.1:0-6948 GCA_964394025.1 uncultured archaeon
AAAGAAAAAAATGCGCGAAAAAATAGAACAACTTCTTGAAGGAAAAAGAATGATTGCAGTAATAAGTTCTGAAAGAAAAAATAATTACAATGCATTAGTAAAATTTGCAGGAAACGATGCAAAACAATTTGCACGAAATATATTTTCTTTATTCAGAGAACTTGATGATAAAAAAGTAGAAACAATTATTGTTGAAGGAATAAGCGAAAAAGGAATTGGTCTCGCGGTGATGAACCGCGTGAGAAAAGCAGCATCGAAAAATATTAAAGTGAAATAAATGATTTGCTTAGGAATAGAATCAACAGCACACACAGCAGGAATAGGAATTGTAAATGAAAAATGTGAAATTCTTGCAAATGAAAAAGAAACTCTAATTACTAATGAAGGCGGATTAATACCGCGTGAATTATCAAAACATCATGCAGAAGTATTTCCAAAATTAATTAAAAAAGCAATGAAAAAAGCAAAAGTAAATTGGGAAAAAATTGATGTAATTGCATTCTCACAAGGACCCGGAATAGGCTCAGCACTAAGTGTTGGAGCGGTTACTGCAAGATACCTCTCATTGCTACATAATAAAAAATTAGTAGGAGTAAATCATTGCATCGCACATATAGAAATTGGAATAAAAAAATGCAATTGTAAAAATCCACTTATACTTTATGTTTCAGGGGGCAACTCACAAATAATTGGTTTTGAATCAAATAAGTATAGGGTTTATGGCGAGACAATTGATATTGGCGTTGGGAATTTACTCGATACTTTTGGACGGCATATCGGAATTGGTTTTCCTGCCGGGCCGGTGATTGACAAAATGTATTTTGAATCAAAAAATTATATTGAACTTCCTTACTCAGTAAAAGGAATGGATTTGAATTTTTCAGGTTTGCTTACTGCAGCAAAATTAAAATCAACCAAAGAAAACAAAATTGATTTATCTTATAGTTTAATGCACACTGCTTTTGCAATGTTAATAGAAGTAACTGAAAGAGCATTAGCTCATACTGAAAAAAAAGAATTATTAATTACCGGTGGAGTTTCTGCTTCAAAAGCTTTGCAAAAAATGTGCAAAGAAATGTGCAAATCAAGAAAAGTAAAATTACGTATTTGTCCTTTTGAATTGGCTCAAGATAATGGAGCAATGATTGCTTGGACTGGAATACTAATGCACCAAAAAGGGGCTGAAACACTACTAAACAGTAGCAAAACAAACCAAAGGTTCAGAACTGACCAAGTAGAAGTAAATTGGAATTGATTGCCTTTCAATAACATTTAAAAGCTCTTTCTCGCCACATTATAAAAGCAGCACAGCTGTCAGAATATAAATTCGGTGGGGCGATACTTAAATGAATAAAGAAAAGTAGACTAACTAATAACATCTACTTTTGGAGCTTTATTGCACTTACAATGTTAGTATTAATTGCCCCTAGCGTAAGCGCCGCATCACAAATTACTAATGTTGACTATACTGGAGGAGTATTACAAGTTGAATTTACCTGTGAGGAAATTGGTGGATGGTCAAGCGACCATTGTAGATTGTATTACCCTAATAGTACAACTACTTATAGCCATCAAGATGATGATGCTGGTAGCCACTACAGATTATTCACAATAGCTTTCCCAGGAACTTATAATATCACATTAAAGGAATGTACAAAAGGAAACACCGCTTCTTGTAGTACAGTGGACACGGAAACATATGAAGTTCTTTCACAAACAGATATTACTGATTTGGTTGATGCTCTTGAAGCAGATACAACCGCACTTGAAAATGAAATTCTTATTCTTCAAGGAGATATAACAGACCTTCAAAATGTTGATGTTAATCTTTGGATTGCAATAGACGCACTGAATGCAAGAGTAGATTCAGTAGATTCACAAATTGCAAATATCAATACACTTATCGCATCACTTGATGCTAATTATCAGGCACAATTTGCAGATATTAACACAAGACTTACAACTGCAGAAGCAGGCATTGTTGATTTGAGAAATGATCTTGAATTAATGAATCACGGAACTCTTTCAATTGTATTTGATGGAGACCAAGACAACGGCTTTTTGAGAGTTAAAGGAGAAGCACCACTTGGCGCAGTTACAGCAAAAATTCACATTAGAGACAATGATAGAGATTATTATACAGGAATTTCACCTAACCCTAGAACAATTACAATAGATATTTCAGACAACTCATATAGATACGATTATACAAACGTTCTTGATTGGGATTGGCAAACTTATGACGTTGCAGTTGAATTCCTTGATTCAAGCAACAACACAATGGGACAGTGGGTAAATGAAACATTTTACAATTTAGAAATAATGAGAATCAACGCTGAAATTGATGCAATTGAAACACAACTTGATCTTCTTTGGGATGATTCAACTGAACAGTGGAATGATATTGCTGATTTGAATGTTCAAATAATTGCTATTTATGCAGAACTTGTACAAATAAACGCAGATATTGCTACAATACAAGGCGATGTTTCAGCACTTGAAGGAAGAGTTTCAACAATTGAAACAACTCTTGTAGCTATGAATCACGGAACAATGGAAATGCGATTCAGACAAGATACACTTGAACTTGATGTGTTTGGAGAACCACCAATTGGTGCTACTAATGCAAATCTTAGACTATATGATGCAGAAGCAGCAGATTGGACAGATACTCCTCTTGCACAATATACAACTTCAATAGTAAACCAAGCAGGACGTACTGGCTGGTATGAGTTCCATTATATTGATCTTAGCCAACCAGAAATGGAAGGAAAAATTCTTAATGTACAAGTTTGGTTCGGCGGAGTTTCAGGGCTTTACAAAACAACAGATATTCTTGAAGCACTTGCAGTAATAGACTTGAATAATCAGGTTAATACTATCAACGACAGACTCCAAGTTATTGATGCAAATATTGTTGCTCTTTGGGAAGACAGCGAAAATCAAGCAGAAGCAATTGCAGAACTTGAAGAAGATGTTGAAGATATCTTTGATGAACTTGAAGTAATTAATGAAAGACTTGATGAACTTGAAAGCGATGTTGCTTTTTTGAAAAATAGAGTAAGAAGTCTTCAAAGACAAATAAATGTTCTTAGAAGAGCTATGAAAGCAATGAATCATGCTACAATAAATATAATGTACAATTCTAGTTCAGATACACTTGTAGTATGGGGAGAAGCTGCATACGGAACAGACATTGAATTTGACCCTGAAGAGGGAGAGATTTCAGGAATTGATGTAATTTTAATTTCAACAGAAGACGGAAGCATTGCTTACGAAGGAAGCGCTGACTTTACTCTAAGCAGCAGTGAATATAACATAGCTATCCCAACAGGAAGTCTTGATGCTGAATCATACAACGTGATTGTTGCAATGACAAGCGATTTCAGACCTTACGGTTCATCCCCTCTTTTCATTGTGGGAACAATTTTTGACACTCTTGCAATAGACGATTTGGAAGAAAGAGTTTCAATTCTTGAAGATAAGGTTGAGAAACTTGATGACGGAACAGTAGAATTCCTGTACGATTCTGAAGAAAACGAATTAACAATAGGCGGAGAAGCTCCTACTGAAGCAAAATGTGCTAAAATTTGGACATTTAGTTCATCAGGAAGCCTTCTCGGGTATTCGACTACAGGAATAACACAGAGTTTAAGCGATTATGACTATGAAATTACTAAAGGAGTTTCAGGATGGCCTCAGGAAGGATTGAATATTTATGTTCAGTTCTACGAGAAAACACATTGGTTATTTGGATGTAGAAATGAAATTTCAACAATATATGATTCAACAGAAGCTCTTCTTAGCGAAGATCTTTTCGGATTCAGAGATATAACAGTAAGCACTTATGTCACAAGCTATTATGTAAATGACATAAAAGTACCAATCAGCTTTGCTTTGAAGCCTGATAACGGCGGACTGCTTGGCGGAACCCTTTACAAAATAGAATACGAAATAAACTCTTCAGGAAACTGGGAAGAACTTGAAGGCTGTTCATGGTACGATGAAGGAGTAAAAACTTACCATAGAGGTTATATCGAACTTGACAGCACAGGAACAAAAAGAGTAAAACTTAGAGCAAAACAATGTGGCTGGTTCAACCATGACGTTGATTACGAATCATACACCTTCAAAATCAAACACGTTGATTTGAAAGACGAACTGACAGCGGCTACAACAATAACAAGCCCTACAGAAAACAGCAACATGGATTACCCATACCCAGTTGGTTCAGTAGCAGATAATGTATTCTGGACACAGTCAGGTCCGGTTGCTTTGATTGCATACCTTGTAACAAACACTGAACAGGACAGACCGACATGTGAGGTTTACTACTACGACCAGTACGGAGTAGAAAGACACATAGGAAATTATCCAACAACAGCAGATGAAGAAGAAGGGTGGGTATGCGATGCAGCAGAACTAAACTTCGGAACACCTGAATGGAATGGAATAAACCACACAACAGGCTATTATACAACACTAAGAGTATACAATGATGTTGTTGCACAGCCAGACAGTTACGACGAAGTAATGGTTGGAATTGATAATATATCACCAAGCATAAATTCAATTACTCCTGATGAAACAGGAATAATGAATGGAATTTACAGATGGTTAGCTGATATTACAGACGACCTATCAGGAATAAACACAGCAAATTTTTACCTGATTGAAAAAGACGGAGAAGAATACTGCAGAGAAACAACTGTAATGGTTCCAATAGACGATTACAACGAAGTAATGCAGGAACAGACAGTAGAAGAATGCTGGATTGGTGAAGGCGCACTTGTTTGGGCACAGGCTAGTGTACCTTTTGATTCAGAGAACATGGTATTCTACTATGATTTGAACACACTAATGTTCCCTGACGGAGACTACAACGTTGCTTTCGAGGCATACGATGTTGCAGGAAACTACTCATATCTTGAGATAGACCCTATAATTGACAACACCCCTCCGAAAATACATAGCATTACAGTAACTCCAAGCCCTCTTATAAGAGGAGCAGACTTCCTTGTTGATGCAAATGTCAGCGATAAAATAACAGGCGTTGACACAGTTATTGCAACAATAACAGGACCAGGAGTAAGCGAAGTTCTTGTTCTCGCAAAGAATGGAAAAACAATATACTCAGGAATTTTCAGCACAGATATGAACTGGAACATTGGAACATACACTGTTACTATTGATGCAAATGATTTCGCAGGAAATACAGCAACTAATAGTATAACCGTAGAATTGTATGAGGATTATGCATTTAATCTTGCATTAAATGCTACTACTGTTCTTAAAGGAACTTCAATGACATTAACAGGACATCTTGTATCTGATACAGGAAGAGAAGTAGGAGATGACAATGTTGTTGTTTCGACTACAGTTCTTTTCGCAGATACTTTAGTTCACACTGATGTTAACGGAAACTTTAGTTTAGATTTCGTAGCATTGGACACAGGAACATTCACAATAACAGTAACATACAATGATGGGAATACAACCTATACAGACAATGTTACACTTGTCGTGAATTTACCTAGCACACCCCCAGTAGAACCACCTGAAGCACCAGTAGTTGGTGGAGGCGGTGGCGGAGGAGGCGGCTCCGGAAGACCTGAAGAAAATATACAGCTAAAGGTTTCACCTGAAACAGTATTGGTTGGAGAAGAAGTTTCAATCGAAGCACTATGTAAATGGGCATTCGGATGTAGACTTTACATCAACGGAAATATTGTAAGTCAGATGACTAATAGCGCAGGATTCCAAGACTTCTCAAGAGCATTTAGTGAAGCAGGAACATACACAATTGAATTATACAAAAAAGGAACAACAGACACACTCATTTCAAGAAAAACAGTGACTGTTAATGCTCCTCAAAATACAGGCGAAAATGAAAATTCAGGAAATGATGGTACAACACCAGACGAAGTATATATCCCTACATACGCAGATACAGGAACAGGGGATAATAGCACTGGAGAAACACCAACAGAAGATGGAACTGAAGGTAATGCACCAACAGGTTTCTTTGGATTAGGGCCTAATTTTGAATTAGGAAATATGAATTTCTTGAACATATTCCTATTGATTATAGGAATGATTGCTCTAGGAATTGGATTAAATGAAGTTGTATTGATCAAGAAAGGATAAATTCCTTTCTTGTTTCAACTATTTTTTTCTTTTTTTTATTTCTTCAAAAAGTTTTCATCTACATATAAATAAACAGGCACTGCTAAAAGCCCTAAAAATAAAACCAAATTGAAAGGATAAGGAACAATGTTTATTGTTGGGTCTTGGTAAATGTACGCACTGAAAACAAGAATAATAAAAATAGAGAATTCTAATAAAAAAGATTTGAAACTTGATTCTCTTTTCATACCCCTTACTTTTCTGAAAACTTCAGTGTACTTATAAAAATGAAGAACAGCAAAAACAATAGCCCCAAAAATGAACAAATTGAAAGGAGGCTGAATTGTATTAAATCTTCCATCTAAATAAAGAAGAATTGCGCCAACAATAATTAAAGTTAGAACAAATTCAACAAACAGCAAAGCAATAAGTGAAGGGTCTGTTTTAATTAAAAATAATTTTTCCTTGGTTTTTTCTCTGATTAATTTACTTGATTCATTAGCAATGCTTTTACTATTTTTTTTCATAGAAAGTAAAATAGTAAGAAGTAGTATAAAAACTTGAACTATTCTTCATTAGGAGGAGATAAACCTAATTCTTCGTCAATGTTTCGGGCAGTGCGTTTGATTTTTGCAAAAATTCGCTCAACATCTTCCTCAATTTCTTCAATAGTTCTATACATAGAACTCGAACGAGGCTCATAATATCTGCCTACTCTAACAACAAGACCAGAACGCATAAGATTATTCAAATGATTAATTACTGAACCTCGGCTCATATCAATTCGATTAGCAAGAGCAGAAGAAGTTAAAGCCTCACCAG
>CAYMWD010000045.1:0-6892 GCA_964394025.1 uncultured archaeon
CTGCAAGTGCTAGCAGCATAGAATCAAACGCATTTTCAGGAACAGTTCCTCCTTTTTCATACACTCAGGATGGAAATTTAACAATAAGCTTCAGCGTTATTGACAATAACCCTTCAGCAAGCATTACTGCAGACCTTAATTATTCACCTCAAAACACACAAGGAACAGGAACCCCAATAGTAACCGGGCTTACCCTTAATGCAACAGTTTGCGACGATGCTGATTTCACAGACACTACTTCCTGCACTTATGATTTGAATATTCACTCTTCATTAATATCAAGCGACGGGAATTATTTTATTCTTGTAGCAATTAACGACAGCGACGCAAGCATCGCAGACTTTGATGCAAGCAGTAAAAGTTTTATGATAGACAATACTGCCCCTCAAACAATTTTTGATTATAATTCAGGCTGGCAAAATGTTAATGCAAATATAACTGCGAATTTAACAGATACAAATTCAGGAGTAAGCGCTACAAAATACAAGCTTGACACAGATGCTTCAAACAGTGTTTCATTAGGCGACTGGACCGCATTCAGCACAAGCATAAGCATAACAACAGACGGAAATTATGCAATAGACTTTAACTCCACAGATAATGTTAGCAACATTGAAGACACCAACAGAATTTACGTGCTGATTGACAAAACCGCGCCGACAATAAGTGCGGATAACAATTCATTCCAGAATGTTGATGCAAACATTCATCTTTCATGCACAGACTCAACATCAGGGTGTGCAAATTCATATTACAGACTTGACACAGACCCTTCAGATACAGTGAGTTATGGAACATGGCAAACATACGACACGAACATATTCCTAAACACAGACGGAAACTGGGCAATAGACTATAACGCAATGGACAATGCAGGAAGCTATTCTGAAACAACCACAACATACTTAATCATAGACCGAATTGCACCTGAATTAACAATAAGTTCACCCTCAGAAGGAACATCAACAACATCAGATTCCATAACAGTTGAGTATACTGGAACTGATTCAAATTCAGGAATACAAAAATATTATGTAAGCACAGACGGCACAAACTGGACAGATAATTCTACCGAAACAACATATACTTTCACAAACCAAACCACAGGAACACACACCTATTATATAAGAGCAGAAGACAACGCAGGAAATACAACCGATACAAATGTAAACATCACAATAACTGCAGCAACATCAGCAGTAGGAACAACTACTCAAACCAGCGAAGGAACAACCACAAAATCAACTACAATTATAAAACAAGGAACCGCCCAAACAATAAATTATACATCTGATGAAAGCATAATAACAGCAGTAAAAATAATTGCTAAAAGCAAAATCACTTCTGCAATAATTGAAAAAAATGAAATTGTGGAAAATATAAAAAATACTCCAAAAAAAACAGTATACAAATATGTGGAAATAACTTTTAATCAAAAAGAAAAAATGAAAAATGCAGAAATCAAATTTAAAGTTGAAAGAGACTGGGTTGAACAAGAAGGTGCTGACAAAAGAGATATTATTCTGCTAAGGCTTGTTGACGGAGAGTGGGTCGAGCTTGAAACAAAACTAAACAAAACAACACAAACACATTATTACTACACTGCAACAACACCTGGTTTTTCATACTTTGCAGTTTCACTGAAAGAAAAAGAATACACACAGGAACCTGGAACAGAGGTTAATGAAAAAGAACCGCAGAATGACACTGAAAAAGACGTGCAAATAGAAACAGAAATCACACAGGAGCCAGTAATAAAACCTGAAACTGAAAATACAGCTGAAGAATCTGCACAGAACGACTGGATTGGACTATTAATAACAGCAATAATTATACTGATTTTAATATCCGGAATAGCAGTAGCAGGAGTTTTTTTGGTTTACAATAAAAACAAAAAACCAAAAAACCCAAAACTCGGATATCCTTAAAAAATACCCTAAAGTCAAGTTTTATTAATAAAATCAACAATATTTTATTCGATAAAGAATGGTAAAAAAACAATTTTTTATGGTTTTAATTCTTATTTATTTATCAGCAATAATTTTTTCCAGCGGTTTTCTTGACACTCTGCAAGCTGATTTTCAAGGAGGAAGTTTCAACAATACAGTTGCAAATGCAGATGATAATGTTTCATTAGATAATGACGGAAGTAACTTTTATTCCAGCGGAGATTATAATTCACAAATATTTGATTCAGGCTCGTCAAATACAAGATGGGATTCTCTTTTATGGAGCGAAGCAGGGCATTATGGCGAACAGTTAGGAGACAATAACAGCGCTTCACCGCAAATTGACGGAAACATGTCAGGAAATGTTCTGCTCTTACACCTGAATGAAAACACTACAGGAGCAGGGCAGACAATAATCGATTCTTCAGGAGAAAATAACAACGGAACAACTTTCGGAGACACTGATTGTACACAAACAGGAAAATTTTCAAAAGCTTGTTACTTTGACGGCACAGGAGATTACATTTCAATAACTAACTCACCAGAGTTAAACCCGACCGGGAACATGACAATAACAGCATGGATAAAAGCGACAACATGGGAAACCAACAATTGGGAAGGAACAATAGTAGGACACGATGACTGGAATGACGGAGAACCATGTGACGGCTATGTATTAAGAACAGGAGATAACGGAAAACTTTCAACAGTAGTGTGCAATGGGACAAACTGGGTTGGCCCAATGACCGGCTCAGTAATGTCAACAGGCACTTGGTATCACATCGGCATGAAAATAGACGGAGCAGTTATAAGCGTTTATATAGACGGGGTGCAAAGAGCCAGCATAACAGACCCTGGGTTCACAATGGATCCTTCCGAATATTCTCTTGAAATAGGTCGAAGTCCTTATGATACCGCAAGACTGTTCAACGGTTACATTGATGAAGTTGCAATATGGAACAGAGCTTTAAGCGACGACGAAATACTAAAAATTTATCAGAGAGGTGCGCTTAGACTTAAATTTCAGGCAAGAGGCTGTTCAGACGGAACCTGCTCAACAAACCCTACATTTATAGGACCTGATAACACAAGTTCAACTTATTTTGAGGACGGGAATACGAGCCACGATTTAAACGCATTTGATGAAAACAGGTTTTTTCAGTACAAAGCATTTTTTGAAACAGATGATACCAACATGCTGAAAGGAATGACTCCATACCTCTTAGATGTGAATATAACTTATTCAGCAATCAACACTTCTCCTGATGTGAATATTATTTCAATTGACAGCAACCCTGAATCAGGAAACTACCCTGCTTTTTCATATATTAAAGACGGAAACCTTACAATTGATTTTAATATCATGGATCAAGACTCAGGAGATTATTTAACCGCAGACATAAATTATTCTTCTTCTAATAATTTAGGAACTGGAACTCAGATAGTGAAAGACTTGAACCTAAGCAACGGTTTTTGTGCAGACACGAATTTTATGGATTCCACCAGATGCTCATACGATTTCAACATAAGCTCCTCAATTGTTTCAAGCGACGGGAATTATTTTATACTAATTTCACTGAACGACGGAACAACAACTGATTTCAATGCTATTGGAAAAAGTTTTATGATAGATAACACAGGCCCAAGTGTATCAATTACTTCTCCAACAAATAACAGCACACAGACAAGCACAACAGTGAACCTTGAATACTCAGGCTCTGACACAAGCACAGGAATAGCCAAATATTTTGTAAGCATTGACGGAACCACTTGGATTGACAACTCAACAAACACGACCTATTCATTCACAAACCAAGGCATTGGCGCACACACATATTACTTAAAAGCAACAGACAGTGCTGACAACAACAGTTCAAATGCAAGTATTACATTAACAATAGAAGAAACGCCTGCTGCAAGTCCTGCTCCCACATGTGGAGACAATGTATGCAACACAAACGAATCATGCTCCTCATGCCCTTCAGACTGCGGAGGATGTGCATACGGCTCTCCGAGAGGAAATCCTTCATCAGGAACAAAAACAAACAGCAACACAAATACAACTTCTGAGCCTGAAAAAAAGGACCTGTTTTTTGAAAAAACCTACACAGAATTTTCAAAAGTTTCAGTTCCTATTGCAGAAAATAAAACAGAAAATCAAGAAGAAAAAAGAACAACAAACGAAAAAGAACTCAGAATAACAAGAGGAATGAAATTATCCTCAAACACGCAAAAAGGAAAACATGTTAATTTCAACGGAAAAATAACAGTAACAATCCAGAACCTTGCTAAAAAAGTGCTTGAAGAAATTTCAGTAATCGAAAACATACCAAAAGAATACGCACAAAGCGCAGCAGAAATAAAAAGTGATTATAACTTCACTGTTTTAGAAAATGACCCGGTGATAAGATTTGATTTTCCTGAAATAAAAGAAGGGGAAAAAATCGAGTTCAGCTATTATTTTACAAGCAGTGCAGAAGAAACAGAAATCGAAGAAAAATTCTACACAATGAACGCGCCATTAGCACTTGTTAAAACAGAACCTGAAAACTGCATTGGAATAATGTGCAATGATTTTGATGATTGTACAATTGACTTATGTAAAAACGGAGAATGTGTTTTTGAAAAAAAATGCAGCGAAAACGAAAACTGTTCTGAAGGAAAATGCACTGCAAAAGAAACAACCGAAAACGGGACAATTAACCCAGAAGAAACGCAGTATAATACAGTTCATTTAATAGCAGGAACAATAACGATTTTTGCAATACTGTTTATTACTGCAGTTATTATAATTTATTTTAAAAACAAAAAACCAAAACTTGGATATCCTTAATATTTTCATAACTGCTTCGGATTCAAACTAAAAGCTTGACAAAAAAAGAAGTGGGTTTCTTTTCACCATAATAACGATAAAAATCTTTTTTCAATCTAAGTTTTTCAACAATTCTTTTTCTTATTATTGCAAAATCTTCTTCTTTTGGGCGCCAATCAGAAATTAAATTATTCGAAAAATTTGAAAGCAATATTTTTTTTCGAGTAATAAATCCACGATTTTTCATTTCTTTTCTAATAAGATTGTGTCTTTTTTTTAAGTATTTTAATTTGCATGCAAAAAATTTCATGTGCCCTTTACCAAGACAATAATTTTTAGGTTGATTTTCTGGAAAAGGATGCTTCTTCAAATAAACTACTAACATGAGAATTTCATTATATTCAGCAATTAAATGCTGGTCACTAAGCTTTTCAGGAGAAAATAAATTTACCC
Organism: uncultured archaeon; assembly: GCA_964394025.1. Lineage (GTDB taxonomy): Archaea > Iainarchaeota > Iainarchaeia > Iainarchaeales > Iainarchaeaceae > PCWY01. Next base: position 5,215 of record CAYMWD010000045.1, read on the forward strand.
TAACCATAACTAAATATTACACCCAAATATATAAAATCAAAATTAGGTTATCCATAAATCAGTTAAATTGTTTCAAATTAACCAATTTAATTTACAGTAACGCGTATTTTAAATAAGTCACTATTGAATATTTATGTATGGCACTTTCAATAAAAAAACTTTCAATCAATATAGGCAAACTTGAAATATTACATGATGAAAGCATTGGAATTTCACATGGCTCTAAAGTCGGGTTGATTGGCAGAAATGGAATTGGAAAAACAACATTACTAAATGCAATTCTTGGAAAAATAGATTATACAGGAAGCATTGAATTCAAAGGAAAGGTTGCTTATTTTTCACAAAATATCGGATTAGATTTAACAAAAACAGTTAAAGAAACATTAGAAGAAAGCGCTACAATACACCACCAAGGAACATTTGAAAAAGAAATACAAGAAATTGAAAAAAAACTCTCTGACCCCGCAAGTTATTCAGTTAACGACACAGAACTAAACCAACTTGGCCAACGTTATGCAGAATTACTCACAAAAAAAGCAGAACAAACCCAATCAAAACCATCAAATAAACTAAAACCTATTTTGCAAAAACTTGAAATAAAAGAATCGTGGCTTGACCAAATTGTCGGGTCGCTTTCAACCGGACAACGTACAATAATTTCACTTGCTCAAATTTTAGCTTCTGATGCAGATTTTCTTTTATTGGATGAGCCTACAAATCATCTTGATTTTAAAAGACTTGATACTTTAGAAGAATATTTGAAAACATTCAAAGGAACAGTGCTTATAGTTACACATGACAGATATTTTTTGGATAGAGTTTGTGATACAATTATAAAAATAGAAAAAGGAAAACTCAACAAATATAATGGAAATTATTCAGATTATTTGAAAACACGCGAAGCGACATTTGAAGCACAAAAAACAGCATATGCACTTGAAACCAAATATCTTGCAAATGAAAAAGACAAAATTGCACGAATAGGAAAAAGTCCATTAAAAGTCAGCCAAGGAAAATACCGAGAAAAGCAATTAGAAAAACGAGAAATAGTTGAAAAGCCAGATATGGATAAATCACAATTCAAAACTCACTTTGAAGCAACACCAATCAATTCAAACATATTACTAGAAATTGTAGATTTAACCGTAGGCTACACAGAACCATTGATTAAAGATATTAACATTAACATCATTCCGGGAGAAAAGGTTGTTCTTATAGGCGAAAATGGACTTGGGAAAAGCACGCTTTTCAAAACAATCGAAGGAAGAGTGCCCCCAATTTTAGGAAAAATGATTTTTGATTCACGCGCAAAATTAGGATATGCGGACCAAGAATTAAAAGACCTTACAAGCAATGCTACACTTTACGATGAAATAAACGCAGTATTAAAAGACAAAGCAAAAACACGCCAAAATCTTTCAATGATTGGTTTTGTCACTGACAAAGAAGTATTCAAACCTATTTCACAATTATCAATGGGAGAAAAATCAAGACTTAATCTTCTTAAAATTCTAATCGAAAAACCAAATTTACTTCTTTTAGATGAACCAACAAACCACTTAGATATTGATGCACGGGAAATTCTTGAAAATGCATTCCTCAATTATGACGGCGCAATTCTTGCAGTATCACACGATCGTTATTTTTTAGACGGTATTTGTACGACTATTATTGAATT
>CAYMWD010000046.1:0-6756 GCA_964394025.1 uncultured archaeon
CGCGGAAAAGTTGAAGAAGTTAATTAAGAAATTTAAAATTGATAAGAATAATGCTGAAATATTAGCTAGAAATTTGGAATTAGTTGAGTTTGTTGAGAAGTTAGCTGATGAGAAAATTGATGTTGCGAAGAATATTTCTTGGATCCCCTTCAAAAGGTTTTCCATCAGGCATGTAAACATCACAAATTATTCGAGCAATTTTTGTTTCAGACCAAGGAATCAAAGAATAAGTGCTAGGGTCAGGCATCAAGTACATGTCACTTTCACAAATTCGAGTAAAACCTTCTATGCTTGAACCATCAAACCATACACCACCTTCAAGCGCTTCATTGAGTTTTTCAATAGGAATTGTTACACTTTTTATCGTACCAAATATATCTGAAAATTGTAGTTCTATTAATTTTACTTTTTCTTCTTTTGCCTTTTCCAAAATGTCCATTGAATCAACCCCAAAAAGTAATCAATAATTAGTCTTATGCATACAACATTAAAAGAATTTAGAGAAAAAAGTAGTTAAAAAGCATAAAATAATAACAAAAACTAAACATATGTTTAAATATTTCTCTAAATTATACTATATATTGAACATTTGAGTGTGATTTTTTTGGAAATTGATAAAACAGATACTGCAATATTAAGGGTTTTGGGTGAAAATGCAAGACTTTCATTAAGAAAGATTGCAAAAAAAACAGGTTTTAGTGTTGCTACAGTAATGCACAGAATCAAAAAACTAGAAGATTCTGGTGCAATAAAAAAATATACTCCTGTGCTTGATGCAGATAAATTAGGGTTTGAACTTCAAGCAATAATTGATTTGAGAGTTTCTAAGGGAAAATTAATGGAAGTTGAAAAAAAAGTTGCAGGACACCCTAATGTGTGTGCTGTGTACGATGTTACTGGTGCTTTTGATGCAGTTATAATCGCAAAATTCAGAAATAGAAAAGGACTTGATGCTTTTGTTAAAAAAATACAAAAATATGATTTTGTTGAAAGAACAGAAACAAAAATAATATTGAATACAATTAAAGAAGAACAAATAATGGTTTAGAACAGTTTGTTTAATAAAATTAAATAACCTAATATTCTGATAAACCAAATTTACTGGTTAAATAATTATAGGAAATAGAGAGGTTTTATAGATGGAAAAAAAACTATTCGTTGGAAATGTAGACTTCAACATAAATAAAGAAGAATTAAAAAAAATCTTTTCCGAATTTGGAGAAGTTACTGACGCATTTATAGTCAGAGATAAACAAACCCATAGACCAAGAGGCTTTGGATTTGTAACTTTTGCAAATGAAGAAGGCGCTCAAAAAGCTATTGATAACCTTAATGGCAAAGAAATCAATAACAGAGAACTCAAAGTAGTATTCGCAGAACCACTTGAGGGCGAAAAGACAAAAAGTACTCAAAAGAGTGAAAAGCCTAAACCTGCAAAAGAACCTGTTACTGAAGAAGAAACTACTGAAGATTCAACAGAAACAGTAGAAGATGCAGATGATTCTCAAATCGAAGAAACTGTAGAGGAAACAGAAGAAGATTCTGAAGAAGAAACCGATACAGAAGAAGATGAAGAGAATAAAGAACAATAAATTTCCAACGCGGGGCTGTGCCCTGCAACTCTATTTTTTTAATACTTAACAATATAAACCTTAACCATTAATTCCTAATAATGGCTGAAGTTTTTATTTATTCAATCCTAAGCGTTATAGGAGTTAGTCTTATTTCACTTATAGGGCTATTTACCCTTTCAATGGATTTAAATAAATTAAAAAATTATATCCATATTCTTGTAAGTTTTTCTGCAGGCGGTCTTTTTGGAGGCGCTTTTCTACATCTCCTTCCAGAAGTAGTTGAAACATATGGCTTTACTTTAGAAATTTCTCTTTCAATTTTAGCAGCAATAGTTTTTTCATTTATTACTGAAAAATTCATCAGATGGAGACACTGCCATGAACCAACTTGTGATGACCATCCTCACCCTCTTGCATCAATGAATCTTATTGGTGATAGTGTTCACAATTTTATGGATGGAATGATTATTGGTGCAAGTTATATGGTTAATATTCAAGTAGGAATAGCAACTACAATTGCAGTAATACTTCATGAAATTCCTCAAGAAATAGGAGACTTTGGTGTTTTGATTCATGCTGGCCTTTCAAGAAAAAAAGCACTTCTTTTTAATTTTGGAGTTGCACTTACAGCAGTACTTGGAGTATTTGTTGCTATATATCTAGGTTCTTTTATTGAACATATCGAATATTTTATTGCCCCTTTTGCAGCAGGAATGTTCATTTACATTGCTGGCTCGGATATAATCCCTGAACTTCACAAAGAAGAAAAATCAGTTGCTAAATCTTTTGCAGAATTAATTGCATTCTGTACAGGTGTTTTGATAATGCTTTCACTTTTATTTTTATAAAAATCAAGTTGATTTATTTTGTTAAAAAAACTAGCACCTTTATTAATAATTTTTTTATTCTATTTTGCATCTCGAATTTCTTTTTTCTTTATTCCAATTTACCTAGACCTAAAAGGATTCAACGGGCTTGAGATTGGAATTTTAGTAGCACTTTCTGCAGTTGCAGCATTTATAAGTTTTTTTCCAAGCGGAATTATTAATGATAGAAAATCAATCAAAAAGCCTCTTGCATTAAGTTTTGCTCTTCTTGCAATTTTTTATTTTGGAATGACTTTGGTTGATGGTTTTGTTTTTTTCTTTATACTATTCCTTATAGGCGGAATTGGAACAAAAGTTGGTTCAAATTCACTTAAAAATTATTTTTTAAAAAAATCACAATTAGAAAAAAAAGGAAAAAGTCTTGGAAGTTACCAGCTTTTTGTAATGATTGGTGTTGCTTTTGGAGTTTTAAGCGTTGGTTTTTTTGTGCCTCTTTTTAATTTTGAAATAGTGCTTCAAGCAGTAGCAGTAATTCTTGCATTATTGATTGGACTTTTATTTTTTCTTGAAGATTTTGAAGTTTCAGAAACCAAAATTCATGAATACAAAACAGATTTTTTCAAAAAAGATGTTATTTTCTTTTCATTAATTCTTTTTCTTTTTACTTTACATTGGGGGGCAGAATCAACAACTTATGGCTTATTGCTTACTGAACATTTTGGATTAGATGTTTTTGGAGCAGGAATATACATGGCTTTTTCACTTATTTTTGTTGGAATTGCTGCTTATTTTTTTGGAAAAAGAATCGACCAAAAAAAAACAAGCGTTTCAAAAATGCTTGCTTTAGGAATGCTGATTTCAGGGACAATGCATATTCTAATGGTTTTTGAACCGATAGCATTTTCATTTTTTGCTAGAGCAATTCATGAAATTGGGGACGGGATGTTTGAAATAGGCATGCTTGTTTGGATGGCTGATTCTTTCAGTTTTAAGAGATTAGCGGGAAATGCTTCTTTACTAATGACTGTTACAGTATTAGGTGAAATAATTGGTGCGATTTTATTTTCAACTTTGGGCGATATGTTTGGTTATGCTTCTGCATTTATTGTATCTGGAGCAATAGCTGTAATTGCGTCTTTATTTTTTGTTGTTTTAAGAAAAAGATTCTTTTTGAAAAATTAGTTCTTTTTGATTAACAAAAGAACATCTAAAAGCTCTGAAATTACTGCATCAGGTTCTTGTTCTTTATTCTCGGGAAATTCTTCGCTAAATTTTCCTTTTTTGAGCCAAATTGTTTTACAGCCTGCTTTTTTCCCCGCAAGCACTTCTGATTTTATTCTATCGCCAATAAGAACTATTTCACTTGTTTTTACGCCTAATTTTTCAGCTACTTTTTGAATATCTTCAGGATTTTTTTCTTCAACAACAATTATTTCTTTAAAAAAAGAATCAATCCCCAAATCAGAAATAAGTTTTCTTCTATCGGATTTATCCTTGCTATAAAGTACAAGAGTAAAATTTTTGGATAAATTTTCAAGAAGTTCTAATGCGCCTTCCACTAAAAACCCAGAATCAGGATTATATAGAGTTCTGTTAAAATCAAAAATTATTGCTTTTGGATTAAACATTTCATTTCCTCCTTTGTCGATGAACAAGTTCTGCACTTGTTTTTCCAGAATGATAAAGTCTTATTTCAAGACTTGCCCTTGAACCTTTTACGCTTGCAGGCCTTATTAGTTGTTCTGTTGAAAGTACTCTCGAACCTGCATCCCAGTGTCGGTGTAAAGCTCTAGATGCAGCTTTTATCTGAAACGGACTCGCAGTATTAAGAAAAATAGCACTAGGCAAAGCTTTGCCTCTTGATTCAATTGGAGTAGGGAGTTTTACAACAACCCCAGTACCAGGAATACCTCTGCTTGCATTTGAAAGAAGTTCAGGAAGTTCACGATGATGATTTGGCTTGAGAATCCTGCCTCTTCTTGGAACAATGATTTTTCCAGCTTCTGATTCAACTCTTGAAGCGAGCATAAAAGAACCGTTTTTTGTTTTATCAGAAATAGCTGCAAAAGTGCTTGAACCTATTACATTAATGTGTTTTGAAATTCTGCGCTCAAGCGCAAGGTCCATTGGTTTGTTAGGATTGTAAATGAAAAGCATGTCATTTCGCTCAACAGGCATAGTGTGATGAAAATAATTAAAACTGACTTTGGAATCAGTAGCAGTGATTGCAGAATAAGGTACAGGAAATATTCTGTTACTTCCGAGTACATTTCTGAACCTCTGTTTAAGACCGATTATGTCAGGCTGTGATTTTATTATTTTGCCCTCACGATTAAAATATTCATCAGGAAGTGCAATAACTACATTATTAGGTGGCTGGCCTCTTTTTTCTACATGATAAGTTAATACAGAGTCAACAAGCCTTCGAGCAATATTGGAGGGAATACCTTTGCCTCCTGCAATAGCATCTTTTTCATGTGTGCCGACACTTCCTGCACCAACATCAACAATCGCAAAAGTGGTTTTTCCGTTTATTGGTTTTGTTGTTCTATAATCAACCCTAGCCCAAGGAATTACTTCTCCTGAAAACATCCCCTGTGACATCCCGCTAAGAACCTTTTTTCCAGTAGTATTAAGCAGATCAAAAACATCTGCCCCCATTCTCAGATATTTTGGGTGTATTGAATAATCAGCATATTTTTCAAACCCTCTTGAGTCAGGAGTCATTTCAAGCCCTTTGAATTCTTTATCTCTTGAAAAAACACTCCACCTAATTACTGAATTACCTCCTGCCCTAGTACTCATGCTGTAAAGAAGAGGAATTGATTTCAACGCCATTGTTTCATTTAATTTGCCTTTAGCAGAACGTTCCACAATATCAGATAAAAATTTACGAGTAGGTTTTGGTATACTTTCATCAGCAAGAAGAAGATCAAAATTACGTCTAAATTGATTAATAACTTTCTGAACATCCCCTGGAGACTGAACTTTAAAAAGTTCATCAAAAAAATCAGCAGGAAGCCTACTTACTTTTACAACCCCCGTATACGCAGCATTATACATAAATAATATTAATCAATAGAGAAATATAATACTTTTGAAAAAAATTAAAAAATTATACCCTATGAATCAGCCTAATAAGTCTTCCTCGCGAAAGTTTTTTTGATGTTTTTACTCCAAGACGCTCTAAATCTCGTTTTAACAAAGTTCTGTTTGCTCCTTTCCCCATAACTGAATAATTTCCCGAAATCAATCTAAGTCTTGCAAATGGAAAGGAGGAATGTATTCTTTCAATTGATCTTTTAACACACATTTCTGTTTCTCTGCCTTCAAATAAAAATTCAGTCGGTTCAATTTTTTCTTTTTGGATAATATCTTTAACAATAGCTTCATCGCTTTCTTTTGAATCGGGCATTTTTCTTCTTATTATTTCAGCAGTAAGGTTAACTTCAATTATTCGAGGCGGAGTTTTCATTTGTCTAACCAATGAATCAAAAAATGGTTTAGCATCACGAGTAAGCCCAATTTCGTTTATAATTGGAATTCCAAGATCTGCTGCAAGTTTTAATGAATAAGTTAATTTTGAAATGTTAGCAAAAGAACGTTGAACTTCCGGTTTTGTGATTTCCCCAAGATAAGGAACATGAGTAAAATAAAATACCGGTCCACGATAAGGCTTTTTTTCCATAAACTAAATACTTTTAGCACATTAATAATTGTGCCTAAATAGTAATAAATATCTGAAAAGCATAGTATATTCATGATTGAATTACAATGGTCATCTGATTTAGAATCAGGAATCAAAGATATTGATAACCAGCATAAAGAGCTAATTGAACTTATTAATTCAGCTCATAAACTTACTGAAAAAAATGAAGTGAAAAAAATAGAAGCACTTATAACAAAATTACTTGATTATTCAAGATATCATTTTAGCACTGAAGAAAAATATTTTATAGAATATAATTATCCTGAAGCAGAAGAACATAAATTTGAGCACGCTAAACTTATTGAAAAAACGATTTCAAAATACGAACAAGTTAAAAATAATCAAGAAACTACTCGAAGTTTTTTTGCATTTTTAAAAACATGGTGGGAACATCACTTAAAATTTGATGATAAAAAATACAGAGATTATTTCAAAAAAATAAGGGCAAAAGAAATCTAATTTCTTTTGCTGAATTTTTTTGCGCCTGAAAATTTAGTTCCTGAACGATTTTTGAAATTTGAGCCACTTCTTCCAGTGCTAGAATCTCTTCTGTTGCTGGAATCTCTTCCGCTGTTTCCAAAACTTCGCCCGCGATTATTGCTTGAATTTCCTCTACCGCCAGAACCTCGTCCAAACCTTTTAGGTG
>CAYMWD010000047.1:0-6649 GCA_964394025.1 uncultured archaeon
AAGTTATAAAAAATATGATTTATTCATCAACTAAATACTCCACTATTTCTCCATTTACTATTGAAGAAAGTACCATTAGGATACTTAAAACCATTACAAATGTTAATCCAAAATAATGAATCATTAAAGGAATTAAGGGCAATTTAACTGCGCGATTATACAAAAAAATTGCAATAAATGAATTTCTCATTCCTTTTTCTTTTAGATCACTAAGTAAAGGATACCACGCATAAATGGGGCCATGAGAAATTAACCCCGCAACTACAGCAATTAACAATCCTTTTAATCCAGCTTCTTTACCTACAAATTTTGCAACTTTCTTTTCATTAACAAAAAGATTTACTATAAAAATAAAACCAAACACCAAAATTATTGTCCAGAATACATTTGAAAATATTTTTAAAAATTCGTTAAATGAATTAAAAAATAATTTTGAATCAAAAAAATACAGTCCAATATAAATTGCACAAATCACAAAAAAGAAAATTTTTCCAAAACCTACTTTTTCAATAATTTTATTAACTAATTCACTCACGAAAAAAACCCCGTAATAACAACAGTTAAAATTGCAATAATTATTGCAAAAACAAAACTAACTAAATTTCTTACAAATGCAAATTTTTTTCCAAGCATCATACTTTCAGCAGGAAACTGAATAACTCCGACAGTTACCCATGCAAGAATAAATGCAGTTACTGCAACCAAACTTATCCCTGTATTCATCAATTCACCAGCTAAAACATAACTAGTAACTGGATTTCCGGCTAATATGCTTCCAAATAATGCTCCAAAAAAAGAATCCAAAAAAACATTGCCAGTTATTAAAGAAGCAAAAAAATCAGTTGGAATTATTGTTAAAGTAAGCCCAATAAGCAACATTACACCTAATAAAATAAAAAAACTGCCTTTCAATGCATTCCAAGTTTTAATTAATGCTTCTTTTAAATCATTCAAGTTTAACCACTTCACAAAGCATCAATGGCTTTTCCAGTTGTTTCTTTATAAGCTATATTTTTTTCTTTAAGTGCCGAAGTCATATTTCCACCAAATTTACCTGCAATAACTAAATTTATCCCTTTATCAGCAAGCATTTTTGCAACACTTGGACCTGCACCGCCCGAACCAAATCTAAATGGATTATTTATTGTTTCAATTAATTTTTTATTTTCATAAATAAGATAAAACGGCGCTCTTCCAGCAACCTCTGAAATTTCTGAATTTTCATTATTACTTAATACTGCTACTGCAATTTTCATTAGTAAACCTCCAATATTTTTATTTTAATTAAAATTTACATTTTATTTAAAATTACTCTCAATTTAGTAATTTTCCAATTTATTGTCTTACCATATTACTATTACATTTTGGACATTTTTGTTCAGTGCAAGGAACTGCTCTATTATGTGCTAAAGTTGCCCCGCATTTTGGGCACACACAATTTCCCTGTGGTCCTGCAGCAACCCCACCCATTCGTCCTTTTCCGCCTGCTAAATTATTTTTAGAATACATTTTATTTACCTCCCTGATATCTTCTTCCATTTCTTTGAACCCCTTGTTCAAAACTAAAACTACCGCCTTCTACTCTTATTGCTTTCCCAGTAACAATAGCAGTAGCAATTTTTTTTCTAGCACTTGCAAGAACCCTGAAAAAAGTTGGTTGAGAAACCCCCATTTTTTCAGCAGCTTCTGTTTGTCCAAAACCATCTACATCTTTTAGTCTAAGTGCTTCTACTTCTTCAAAAGCGAGAATTACTTCTTTTAATTCTGCCATTGGCACTCCAGCCGGTTTAAAAAAAGTTACACCCGGTTGAAAATTTATTTTTCTTGTATTCAATGGTCTTGGCATTTATATCACAGCACTATTCTTTTTTTTCGAGTTCTTTAATAGCTTTATCTATTTCTTCTTTTTCTGCTTTTAAATTATTCAAAATTTCTTCTTTTGATGGTTTTTGGTATTCCTGACTTTGTACAGGCGATTCGTTATAAGCCCAAAAAGCTCTTCTTTTGAAACCTCTTCCAAAGCCTCTTCCAAAACCACAATTTGAATAACCCGTAGCATTATATCCTGTACAAGAACCCATTCTTCTCCCAGTCATAGGCCCTTGACCCATTGGACCAGTTCTATCTCCTAAAGGCATAAATATCTCCTCCTATTTTTTAATTTTGAATATTTATTCAAAACTATAATGAATATATATTCATTATCTTATTTAAACCTTTTGTTCTTAATAATTTGCAAAATTAGCTTTTATTTACTCTTTTGTACTTAAAGCAAGTTATTTAAATTCAAGTAAATCATTTGTTGAAATTCGAACATAAAATTCAGGGTCAATTGTAATTGAGCCTTTTTCCCCTTCAAGAAGCTGGTCTACTATTTTTCCTCTGCAATCAATTTCTTTTATTGCTACTTGAGTGTCATCATAAAATAATTTTGAATCTTTTGTTATTCTGCCCAGATGAACCTCGCCACTAATAGTAATTTGTGTTTTTAATTCATAAATTCCTTCTACCTCAAATTCACTTGGAAGAATTCGTTCATTTATTGCTTGTATTTCTTCTAGTTGTGCCTTTTGTTTTTCAATTGGCGACTTTGCGTGATTAGGAATACAAATTCCTAATGATTTTTTTTTCTGGCTTGGTTTTAATAAAGACTGTAAAATGCTCATTTTACCCCTATTTTATTGTGTGGAAAATGAATAAAAATCATTCTTTTTTAAGCTCAAGCCACTTATCCCATACTGCAAGGCTTTTTCGGGGGTTTCCTCCACCATCAATAAGGCCCGTGTCCTTCCAAGTCTTGAAAAATTCGTCAAAACCCATTAAATTAAGGAATTCCCACCCTTGGTCATAATCCCTTATTGTAAACCATGCAACGAATTCAGCATCATTTTTGTTCATTTCTTGAAAGAACCAATGAATATATTCTGCTTGCCATTCTTCATTACCTTCTATGTTTAAGCCATATTTTGGAAGCGAAAGTGTTTCAGCAATGTAACCTGTTTCTGCTATCGCAAATGGTTTTTCTGGAGCAAGTGTTTTAATTTTTGAATACCAATCGCTTGGAATTTCTTTTGGATCAGAAGTTGTCCCCCATTTTCCTGAAATGTTCCAAAAAGGGTAAGAACTAAGAGCAAGGTAATCTGAATAGTCAAGTATTCTTTTTGCAGAATTTTTTTTGATTTCAAAATTATCATTAGGAGACTCATCAACAATAGTGACAAAAATCGGCAAATCAGGATATTCTTTTTTAAGCACAGGGTAAATTTTAGAAATAAAATAAATCATTTTATCAAACTCAGGGTCTTCTTCGCGCAATTCAGCGTCAAGTTCTATTCCATATGCAAAATAATCCGGTTCAAATTCAGCAATCATAAATCTACAATAATTAAGATAAGCTTCAATTAATTCAGAGTCATCAAATTCTTTATTTTTCCAATATTCTGGAAGAGCCATATTTTCTTCCAACCCCCAATAACCTGCAACACTATTACGCATCATCGAAAGAAAAGTCACTGCAAGATACACTTTGTTGGTTTTAGAAGATTTTGATTTTCTTTTTGCAATTTCATCAAGCACATGCTGATTATAAGGTTCATTTGCAAACGCTTCAGACCATGGAACTCCGCCATCTAAATGATGGACAACAAAATCAGAGTGCTCTGTAATTAAAGAATAAGTTTCATTAGAAGCAGTGTCAGTGAATTCATAAGGCCAAGGAGTAAAACCCATATTGAATGTTCTTGATTCTGGAAATTCGAATTTAGAAATATCTATATGTTCAACAATTGTTGGATTAGGTTCAGTTCCACAACCCAGCACAAATGCAAAAATAAGCAGCAAAAACAATAGTTTTTTCATGAATTAAGTTTGATTGAAGTGCTTAAAACCTTTACTTACTCAAGACTATTAATGATACTTTTAGAGAAAATCAAAAATCTTCAAAAAAGCGAAGTAAAAGAAGAAGTTGAAAAAAGACTCAAAGAATTTTCTGCTTTTAAAAATAAAGGAGAAAAAGAATGGTTTTCTGAATTGTGTTTTTGCATACTTACTGCTAATTCAAAAGCAGAAACAGCAATTAAAATTCAATTACAACTTAAGCCAGAAGGATTTTGGAACGCTTCAGAAGAAGAAGTTAAACGAGCAATTATACATAACAAACATCGTTTTCATAATAACAAATCAAAGTTTATTGTTAATGCTCGTGAATTCAAAGAAATAAAAAAATTAATACAAAAGTTGATTCCCGAAAATGAACAGAAGGAAGCAAGAGAATGGATTGTGCAAAACATTAAAGGTTTAGGGTATAAGGAGGCTTCACATTTTTTGAGAAATGTCGGTTATTTTGATTTGGCTATTCTTGATAGACACATATTGAATCTTATGGTTGAGAATAAATATATTGAAGAAAAACCAATTTCGCTTAACAAAAAAAAGTATTTGGAAATTGAAGCAAAATTTGAAAAAATAGCAAAAAAAATGAAAATGTCTTGTGCAGAATTAGACCTTTACATGTGGTTTTTAAAAACAGGAAAAGTGCTGAAGTAGCATCGAGCCTTTAAGGCGAAGATGGTACGCTCTATCGCCGTGAGCAGACGGCGTGTGGTTTTTAAAAACAGGAAAAGTGCTGAAGTAGCATAAATCTAACTCCAGCATCAAATTCTAATTATTTAAAGTCCGCATGCTTCACAGTTTTCTTCCAAACACATACATTCTGGTTCAAAGTATTCTTTTTTGTGTTTACAAGCTGGACATGCTAATGGTGGTTCTTCTCCAAAATGAATGTGCCCACATTTACTGCATTTCCACCTTATTGGTTTTTTTCTTTTGTAAACAGTTCCTTCTTCAACCATTTTTAAAAGTTTTTTATAACGTGCCTCATGCTCTTCTTCTACTTTTGAAACTTCATTGAAAAGTTTTGCTGCTTGAGGATTTCCTTCTTCCTCTGCGTCTTTTGCAAACTGAGGATACATTTCAGTATTCTCATAATGTTCGCCATCCATTGCTTCTTTTAAATTTCCTTTAGTATCACTTATACCTTTCATCATTTTGAAGTGCTCTTTTGCATGTTGCATTTCATTCATAGCTGTTTCTTCAAAAATTTTTGCAATATAATGATAACCTTCTTTAACTGCAACTTTAGCAAAAAATTGATACTTATTTCTTGCCATACTTTCCCCTGCAAAAGCAGTTTCCAAATTTTTTTCAGTTTTTGACATAATTTTTTCACCCCTAAATTTAGATAATTTATTAATTAAAAGAATATAAAACAGAACTTAATAAAAATAAAAAGTGAATTTAATTTTTTTAAAATTATTAAAATTATACCCTTTAAATACAATACAAAAATAATAAATAATAGTTATGCACAAATGTTCAAAATGGTAAGACCTAAAAAAATTAAAATTGTTGAAAAAGAACCTAAAATAACCTATTTTAAACCACGAGCAGTTCCTTTGAGCGAAATTCAAGAAGTAACATTGAGTTTAGAAGAATTAGAAGTAATGAAACTTAAATTCAATAAAAATCTTGACCATGAAGAAGCAGCAAAAAAAATGAAAATAAGCAGAACTACCATAGGACGAATTTTGAATAGTGCAGGCAAAAAAATTACTGATGCACTTACTAATGGTAAAGCAATAAAAATTCAAGGCGGAAATTACAAAATTAAATAAAGGTTATGAACATATGCCCCTAAGTTTTTTATATCTGTACTACTATATATTAAATGATTATTATGATTTTTAGAAAAAAAATTTTGATTTTAATTTTACTTTCAACATTACTTTTCCCTGCTTTTTGCTCTGCAACAGAAGCAACAATAAATTTTTATTATTCCCCTAGTTGTCCTCATTGTAAAATTGTTTCAGAAGAACTTGAAATTCTTGAAGAAAAATATGGAGAAAATATTTTAGTAAACAGAATTAACGTTTATGATGATATTTCCCAATTTATTGAAATTCAAGAAGAATACAATGTCCCTTCAGAAAGAAGGGGCGGAGTTCCAAAAGCTTTTTTTGAAGGAACTAAGGAGTACTGCAGTGGAGAAAACGGATGTAAAAATTCACTTGAAGAAACAATAATCAAATTAGGCGTAACAGTTCCCGATATTAATTCAACTACTGATTCTAATTCATTTATTCCTGATACTAACTCAATAAATGATTCAAACTCTTTTGTCATTGACAATAATTCAACAAATGATACTAACAATAATATTGACACTAATGCAGGAACTAATTTAAATCAAACAAATGAAAAAATAAATTACTTGCAGTTACTTGGTTTAGCACTTGTAGACGCAGTTAACCCTTGTGAAATAGCAGTTTTAATAATATTGATGACTGCAATATTAACTCGAGATCCTAAAGATAAAAAGAAAGCATTATTTGTTGGACTTGCATTCAGTTTTGCAATATACGCTATGTACTTTCTTTTTGGACTTTTAATAATTTTAGGTTTTAAATCAGTACTTGGACTTACAAGCTTAAGCGGTTCTTGGTTTTATACTCTTTTAGCAATACTTGCAATTATTCTTGGATTACTTAACCTAAAAGACGCAATCTGGTACGGAGGCGGCGGATTCATTATGGAAGTTCCATTGAGCTGGCGACCTAAAATGAAACAAATAATAAAAGAAACAACCTCAGTA
>CAYMWD010000048.1:0-6591 GCA_964394025.1 uncultured archaeon
AATGAAAATATTGCTTCCTGTTTTGTCGGAAAAAGAAAACGATGAAGAATTTCTTGACCTTGCGCTTAAAGGCGCAAAAGAAACAATAATCCTTATTGTGGTTGATGCTGATTCAAAAGAAGAATTTGGATTTGCAGCATCACACATTCAAAGAGCAAGAGCAGTAATGGACCAGATAAAAATTACACTTGGAAAAAAAAGAAAAAGCTCAGAAGAAATACTTGAATGGGGCGACACCAACAGCAAAATTCTTAATCTTGCTTTGCTTAGAAAAGTGGACAAAATAGTGCTAAAAAAACAGGAAAACGATTATTTTGAAACACTTGTAAAAAAACTCAAAAAAGAAAAACTTGAAGTCGAAATTATCTAAATCTAGTTATAAAAAAGTTTAAGTAGAACTAAACAGTAAATAAATTCATGGTTTTAAAAAAAATCACATTTATTATTTTCTTTACTATATTACTAGGAAATTGCTTTGCATCAGAAGTGCTTGTGCATTGTGCGCTTGAAGACATTGATAATATAGAAATGTGCAAAATGAACAAAGATTCAAACAATTTATTCGAAAATATATCGAAAGCAGGAATAAGAATCGATGAAGGATTTGTTGAAAGAGGATTAGAAATAGAACTTAATGAATATCTTGTAATAAATGATTTTAACAGAGCAGGAGCAAACCCAAAAGAAGGAGCAATGGGTTTCTGGATAAAGCCTCTTACTTGGGAGTTTGACTCAGGTATTGCAAAAGCACTGGTTAATGTTTCTACAAAACAAGGAAATGGAACAGTTGATTTTGTAAGAGTTATTTTTATTCCAAAAACACCCGAATATGGAATCAACGAACCAAGTCTTGGTTTTGCAATAGGAAATACAGGTGTCCCACAAGACAATAACATTACTTATGTTCCAATAAACAACTGGTTTGATTCTTCAAAAAACCCAAATCCTGAATGGCATCACATTGGTTTTACTTGGGATGATTCAGATAGAACTCAAACAAAAGCATTTGTTGATTTTGATTATAAAAAACATGTTGAAAATGTATATTCTTTTCACCCTGATTTGAACAATTTCACTTTACTTAGTATAGGAAATCTGGGTGAACAAATTTCTGGTTCGTGGTTTTCTGCAGAAGCACTTATTGATGAAGTATATATTTATAATGACCAAATTAATTTTGAAATTAAAAAACCAGAAATATCTAATTTGGATATTAATGCAGACACTGAAATAATGACAATAATTTTTGAGACTAATGTTGACACTAATTCAGCAATAAATTACTGGTACTTAGGCGGACCTTCAAGAACTCAACAAATAACCAATAATGATGATAAACATTTTATCGAACTTGACAATCTAGAATCTGGTAAAACTTATTATTACAAAATAACAGCTTGCACTGCAAATGGATTATGTGATTTTAAAAACGGAGAAATGGCATTATATGTATGCAATCCCGGAATTGTATGCAGTGATTGGAGTGATTGTAGAATAATAAGTGCAAAAAATAAACAAGTAAGAGATTGTGTTGATAGAAATGATTGTGTTGATGATTTTAATGAAACACGCGATTGTGTTGCTCCACCATGTACAGTAAATTCTGATTGTGAAACAGGCGAAATATGCGAAAGCAAAATGTGCAGAATACCCCCTGAATGCACAAAAGATTCAGATTGTGGAAGAGGCGAGGAATGTGAAAGTGAAGAATGTGTTTTTGTAGGAGAATGCACAAAAGATTCTGACTGCGATGCTGATGAAGAATGCATTGATAAGCTGTGTGAAAAAATACTTGAGTGCACAGTCGATTCTGATTGTGCTGTTGACGAAGTGTGCGAGAACAACGAATGTGTTGAAGCACCCGAATGCACAAGAGATACTGACTGCGAAGATGACGAAGAATGTGTTTCTGAAGAATGTAAAACACTTACTTGTAAAAGTTATGAAATAGCAGAATCACACGAGTGTGTGAATGCGTGCGACGGAACAGTATGTGCAGATAAGTGTGAAACCGAAGAAGGAGTGTGCTGTTCAAACAAGTGGAATGAAGATTTTGACTCATGTGATCTTGACAAAATAGACGAACTTGAAGAAATTCTGAATGACACTGACAGCACAAAAGGAAAACAGCTTCTTTCAAAAGCAAAAACATCAGCTAATCTTGGAAATCTTGAAAAAGCAGAAGCTGAAGCAATAGTCGGGATTTATTATACAAAAGCAGACCTTGCTCTGAAAGAAGGAAAAGGAACAGAAACCGCACTCTTAACTCTTGAAGAAGCTGAAGAAAAAATAAACAGCGGAAAATACTCTGAAGCAATTCAGCTTGCTCAAAAATCAGAATCAGAAATATCTATTTTCGGCGGAGACCTTCTGATGATTGTTGGAGGGGCAATCGGGTTAATTATACTCATCACATTATTAGCAGGAGGAGTCATGCTCTTTAAACAGTACAACCACCAACACCCTAAAGAAAACAATGCTGTTGAAAAAGAACCTGAACCAATAGAAAAAGAAAAACAGAAAAATAAAAATGCAGGCAAAGGGGCTATTGAAAGACTTTCAACCCAAAATAACAAAACACCTGAAGAAAAAAGAAAAACACTTAAAGAAGATGAAGAAGAACTTGAAAAACTTAAGGCAGAGCTTCTTGCAATGGAAGACAAATACAAAAAATAATTATTTGTAAACAATTTTTTCCGCAAGCTTTGTGTTAGCTTTTACTTTTGACTGGTGCTCTTTAAGCAGAGGAACAAAAAAATCAACTGCAAACTGCTTCATCTCTCCGGAAGTAACTTCGCCTGAAGAAAAACCTTCGCCGATTTTTTCAAGCTCTTTAGTATTAGGATAATGGAATTTAAGCATTTCAAAAACAAGATCAATTTCAATGTTTCCGCCTTCTTTTCTGTGCTCTTCAAGAGTAGGTTTTCCGCCTGAAAAAGCTTTCTTTATTTTCTTCTCAGCTAACTTTAATTCATCGTCCAAAAAAATTGCTGTCTCAGGATGCGAAGCACTCATTTTCGCACCAGGCTGAAGACCTGACTGATGCTTAAAATAAATAAAACCAGGAACTTCCATTTTATACTGAAGCTTTTTTGAAATATCTCTGGTTAAACGAGCATGAGGATCCTGATCAAGACCTATTCCTGTAACAGAAGGCATTGGACCCTCAAACTCCTCAAGCTGTGCGTGCATAATATCAGCATACTGCAAAAGATTTGCACCTACTTTACCCAAATCAACATGACCATACACTGCCTCAAAAGTATTTTTTGTAATTCTTTTACTTAACTCAAAAGCAAATTCATAATAGCGCTTGTTCTTTTTATTTGATTGAACATAAATATCTTCTTCCTCAAGGCCTAATGCAAGCAAATCAGCAGTATTTTTTACAGCCCATTTTTTTGCAACATTAATATCAGGAATTTTTGAATCAGGCCTGCTCAAAAATGCATCAAGATCTGAAACTGCAAAATAATTTTTCGCGCCTTTTGATTTGAAAAATCTAAACAAATCAACATCAACCTTATGCCCTAAATGATAAGGCCCTGATGCTGCAATCCCAGTCATATTAATGAATGGTTTTTTTGAATCGATTCTTTTCATTACTTTATCAAAATCACGATGAGCAATAATTACTCCTCTTTTAAACAAATAATGCTCAAGCGAATCAATAATTTTTTTTGGCACTTCTTTTAAACCAAATTCTTTGAACACATGTTCATAATCGTTTACTGCTTTTGAACCCCATGGATCTATTATAGTCAAATCAAAACACCTTCAAAACCAAATTATTAAACATTAAAGTATTTATAGAGCTTCCTTTATTGCCTCTTTTTTAAAATAACTATAAAATCGCTTTTAGGAACATCAGCAAACCTATGCACTTCAGCAGAAACGCCATTTATTTTAATCTCGCCTTTTGAAACTCGTTCAAAAAAAGTTTCAGCTCCTTTCAAAAGAGAATCATAAGCATTCCCTGGTTTTGTTCCAATCCTATTAAAATGCAAAAGAGCAACTCCATTACGATTTAAAGATTTTGCAGTTTTATCCAACATTTTTTTAATTTCACCCACATAACCTAAAGTGCCTACGGAAAAAATCACATCACTTTTAACAAAAGTAGCAGAAAGAAGATCTTTCACATGATGTTCGTCAAGTTCACGCATACCGCTATGATACCTAGCATCATACCCCACAGTTTTAATTTTTGGACCAAAAATTCTTTTTAACCCTGCAAGAGCATTTCCTTTTCCACACCCAAAATCAGTTACAACAACAGGAGTTGAAGATTGACTAATTTTTTCAGATAACAAAGTATGCAAATCAATTCCTGCATGATTTTGAAATAAGTTAGAATAATCGTGAAAATCTCTCCAAGTCACTGGAATAGATGTATGCTTACCTCCTCCGACTTCAGCACCACGTCTAATAAATCTTAAAAGTTCAGCTCTTTTTGTTCTTTGACCTGTTTTTTTCAATTAAATCACAAAAATATTACTATAACAAACAATAAATATCTGTTGAACTTTAAATAACAAACAAAGTGATTCTAAATGGCTGTATTAATTGATGATAAAGTAGTGCTTCGCGATAAAAAACTCACTGATCAGATAAGACAGAGGGGTTTTGGGGAACAAAAGGGTAAAGAGCTCATATTTGACTTATTTGAGGGCCTTTATCTTCTTGAAAAAAGTAAAATATCAATTACAAATGCTAAAGACGGTAAAGAAACAGATGAAGAAACATACTCTTCATATGCTTCACGAAAAATAAAGGACTTTTACGTAAAATACCAAGTATTTAGCGATCTTCGAGAAAGAGGATATGTAGTGAAAACTGGTTTTAAATTTGGATTTGATTTTAGGGTTTATCCTAGGGGAAAAAAACCAGGAGAAGCACACTCCCAATGGTGCATTAATGTTACATCACAACAAGACCGTTATAATTTCATTGAATTAAGCAGAATGGTGCGCTTAGCAGGAAATCTAAAAACTAAACTACTAAATGCTGTTGTTGATTCTGAAAATCAAATCAATTATTACGAGGTTGAACGGGTTACGCCATGAAACTCAAGTCAATTGAAAAAGCATGCAAAATATGCGATGCTGTTTTTTCAGAAACTGTTTCAAAACTTAAAAAAAAAGAAATTACAACTGAAAAACAAGTAGCTAATTTTATTGATTCCTGTATTAAAGACGCAGGAGCAAAAAATTCTTTTCCAACAATAGTTGCTTCTGGAAAAAATGCGGTTTCATGGCACCATGAACCAAAAAAAGTCAGATTACACAAAGGATTTTGTGTAATTGATTTTGGAGCAAAAATTAACGGTTATTGTTCAGACATGACAAGAACAATTTACATTGGAAAAGCAACTAAAACAGAAAAAAAAATTTATAAAAAACTTTTAAAAACACAGGAAAAATGCATTTCAAAAATAAAAGCAAAAGTAAACGGAAATGACCTTTATTTATTAGCCAAAAAAGAACTTGGAATTTATGCAGAATATTTCACACACGGACTTGGACATGGCTTAGGAAAAGAAATACATTCAAAACCAAATATAGGGAAGAAAAAATCAAAATTAAAAGAAGGAGACATCATTACAATAGAGCCAGGGATTTACATTCCAAATGTAATGGGCTTGCGAATTGAAGATGATGTTCTGGTTACTAAAAGTGGTTTTAGAATTATTTCAAAAAGCAGCAAAAAACTTATCGAGATTGATTAAATGAAAATAAGAGAAAAAAGAATTCCTTGGAGAAAAAGTGAAATTAAAAACAGAGTTCCTTCAAATAAAGGCAAAGAGTGGACACCGACATACGGCAAAGGATATAATTTAGATAAAAAACAACACACAATTAAGCCGCTTCTTGAAAGAATGGAAACTCGTGGAATTCTCGGGGAAACAATAATGGACATAGGTAGCGGAAGCATTAAAATGTATGAAAGCGAACCTGTTGGTACAAACCCTAAAGAAAGAATTACTTCAATGGGCTCAGGTATTTTTTATCCAGCCAAAGGGAAAAAAATTGTGCGTGTTGACATAGGGCTTCCTGCTCCAATCAGAACAAAAAAAGGAATTGTTGAAATTAAAGCCGATGCTGAAAATCTTAGACCTGAAACATTCAGCGATAAAGTTAGGTTTGTTCAAGCTGCAAGACATTTAGGCATAAGTCCTCGTTCTAGAAAAAAACCAGTAGACTCTGTACTCATGTCTGCTGTGCTTAATTATGTGGATTTTAGAAAAGCAATAACTGAAGCTTCAAGGTATTTGAAAAGGGGCGGGCGGATAATAATTCATAATGAACCGGGCAGAGGATTTTCAAAACTATTTTCCTAAAAAGGCGCTCATTCAAACCATGAGCTTGTTAGAGCAGTGGAAGAACTAGGTTTTGAAATTGAATTTCTTGCAAAAGAAAGCAATCACCCAAAAGAATATCCTTTTGTAGAAAAAGTTTCTGATGAAGAAGGAATAAATTTAGTTGCAATAAAAAAGAAATAAAATAAAAATAAGAGTTTGAAGGATAAACCTTCAAACTTTAAAAGTCAACTCCTCTAACTGTTTTTCTTCCGTTTGCTTTTGCTCTTTCA
>CAYMWD010000049.1:0-6570 GCA_964394025.1 uncultured archaeon
TGCATTTCTTCCTGTTCAGAAATACTAGCTAAAATTTCATAACTGTTTCTTTCAGTTGAAACCATTGAAGTAATCAAAAGCAAAGAAAGACTGATTAATAAAAAAGCAACCAGTGCGGTGAATAAAGTAAATCCTTTTTGATTCATTTGATTATTAATAGATTAAAGAAATATAATAATGTGACTTATGCTAATGCAATTTACTTATGCAGTTTGCCATTCAAAGGTTTCCCATGTTGAATAAAGTTCTGCAAATTGTTCTTCGCCAGCACTTCCTGTTTTAATGAAATAATCAGCAACTTGATTTTTTTCTTCTGCGCTGTATTCTTTGTAGAAACAAACTGCTTTTTCTTTACTGCTTGATTCTGAATTACATTTTGTGATATAATTTTTCAAGTATTTAATTGCACAAACTGCATTTCCAAACACATCTGCTGTTACTTCTTTGCCCAAATCACATCCAAACATATATCTATTTCCTGTTTTGTTTTGTTCAACATTCCCTAATTTGCTTTTAACAATTCCAATGCTTACTATAAGTGCATCCATACTCAAACCAGTTGTTTCTTCAAAAGTCCCTCTATTTTCAGAAACTGCTTTTGAAATCATTATCCCATATCTTACATTTTCTTTTTCGTCTCCTTGTTTTACAAGGTATTGTTTTGCCATAAGTGCATGGTCGCCTAGTTTCATAAATGAAGGATTTTTATCAGGGTTTGGAAGTAGCCCAAAGAATACTGCTCCAATTTCTTCATTAAATCCAGGGTCTTTGCAGTCATTAAGTATGAATTCTTTTTGAGTTTCTTTTGGAATAGTTGGAATCATTTCAAATTCAACTTCTTGGCCAATTATTCCTGCTGATTCTTTTGGTGCTTTTATTGAAAGTTCATAAGTTCTGTATTTTCTCAAAAGCATTCCTGATTCTTTTGAAGTAAATGTAGGAGTTATTGCAGTTTGATCTACTCCTGCTTTTAGTATTTCTTGTTCTCTATCAACCAGTGTTGGGGCATCTTTTGCTTTTTTCAAAGCTTTATCATACATCAAATCAAAAACACCTAAACCAACCATGTTTGCAAGTGCTCCAAATGCACCTTCTTTCAATAAGTTCTTTGCAGCTTTCAACATTGAACCGAACAATTTTGGTTTTGCTTGTGCAACAACTTTTGCAGCATCATCCATAAGCGAAGCTTTTCCTGAAATAGTACTTCCAACTTTTTTACCAAGTGCTTCTGCAAAGTCATCTGAAGTTGATAAGCCAGGGGTGTTGATTACATCTCTAATATTTTTTTTCACTTGCCCATTAATTTCATTAACAAATGAAGTAATATTTTCTTGTGTAATTTTAACTGTTGTTTTTGAAGGTATTGTATCCGTTACAGCACCTCCGCCAGGAATTAAATTACTTTTTGTAATTGTGCTGTCAACAGATTCAAAGCTTATTGTCATTTTTCTAATTTGGTTTTCAAGATCTCCAATATCGCTTACTCCAAGTTTATTTTTCAATTTGCTTATTGCTTCTTCTTGGATTTTTTGTTCCATTCTAACTATTTGTTCAACTTGTCTTTCAGTAGGTGTAAGATTTCCTCCTGAAGCAACTTTTGCTCTTGCTTTTGTCATAATATCATCAATATTTTGGAATTCTTTTTGACCAGCTAAAGTTCTTGCTTTAACATCTGCACTTCTTGTTCCAAAATCTCTTGGGTCGATTGATGATTCTTTTGCAACTGCTTCAGCAGTTTCATCAATTGCGCCTGATGTAACTCCGCCTTTCAGACTACTTCTTACTCTATTGTAATGTTCTAATACTGAAGGATCTTTTCCAACTTTATCTACTGCTCGCATTGTTGCTTCTTCAACTTTCTTCAAATCAATATCTGTATGATATCCGCTCAATCCGCCTGTCATTTGTGTATTGAGTCTTACAATTTCATCTAATTCTGTTGAAATTGCCTTCTGGAGTTTAGGTTCAATAAAATTTTGATAATTAATTCTTTCAGCACCAGTTTCAAATGTTCTTTCTGCTGCTCCTTTTGAAATTTCTTTTGCAAGATTTTTTGAGTAAAGTGCTCTGTCAATTAGTCCTGATGGTTTAGTATAAACACTTAGTGCTCCTTCGCCTGAGAATAGTGTGCCTCTTACAATACTTTGTAATGCATTTGCAGGAACAAATGCACTTATTGCATTGTCAATAAATTTGGCTTCTTCAGGAGTAGAAGGGGCATCAGCTGGGACTTCAAGTCCTATTGCATTAAGTGCCCAACCAATTGGTCCTTTTAACATATCAATTCCAGCTTTGAGTGCATTTTGCACAGGCACCATTATTTTTGAAAACATTTCGCCAATATTTTTTGCCCATTCTGTTTCGCCCCACATCAAGAATGCAAATGTAGGTCCGCAATCAAACACTCCATTAAAAATTAATCCAAACCAACCAAGTGTAGGTCTAAAGAATGAAGTTCCAGCACTTGTAATTAAACAAGCACTCAAACCCCAAAGAGCTGCTTTTGTTTTTGCAGCAGTAACTTCAGGGCTTTCATTAGAACCAACGCTTCTGTTTCCTGAAATAACATCGTCTGCTCTTGAAACAAACAAATCTGCTTCGCGTAATTTTTCATAATTTTTTAATTTCATTTCTTCAGGGGAACCTTTCCATACAAGAGTTGCATAATAAGTTCCATCTTTTTTCTCTGGCAAAATTTCCAAAAGTTTCAAGGGGTGTATTCCGCATATTTCTAATGTAAACTGAACTTCAATAGGTTTCTTTTTTTCTTCACCCTGTTTTCTCACTTCGACAACAATTTTATTTCCCTGTGCTTGATGTAATTGTGAATTTCCTTTTACACAAACTTTTGCATTAGTAATGTAAAGGCCTGTTTTTTCATCAAGATCATCAACAAGAATTTCAGAAGTAACTTTATCGGAAAAATCTCTGAACTGAGGACTATCAGAGGTTATTCCATCAAATTCAGAAAACTTTCTTCCTTTAAGTACAACAGTTTCAGGAACATTGCTTGTGATGTTTAAATCAGCGCATTCCCAAGTATCAAACTGCACCTTGATTGTGCCTTTTCCTTGTGCATTAATTTTGCTGATTTCCTTTGTGCTTTTTAACAGCAAATAACTTTCGTCTTCTGAAATACATCCATCAATAACATTTTCTTTCAAATCTTTTAGTGCTTGTGCTGCTTCTTTTGCAATTTCTTTTTGCAATGCATCATCTACTTCAATTGCTTCTTTTATGTAAGCATTAATCGCCATAGGATTTTCTGAAGGAATTTTATCCATCTCAACTTTTACAACATAGCTTTCATCATTTCCAAAATCAAGTTTTAATTTATTCGAACCGCTTACATTTTGTGCAGCTCTTTCTTCACTTCCGAAAAGAGTTTTTGCAGCATCTTTTGCAATGTCATTTAATGCTTCTTGATCAGATTCAACAACTCCAATCCATGCATCAAATCTTTTATCTTTTGTTAAACCATCATCCATTGGTAAAAAGTTTCCAATGTTTTGAATTTTTGCTTGGCATTGTTCAGTGCTTCCTTTTACTAAAGCACCATCATCCTCGGGGGTAATGTCAATAACAATATTCATTAAATCTCCAACAATATTAGTTCCTTGTACTGCTACTGCTCCGTTAAGAACAACATGATAAACACCACAACCTCTGAAATTAGAGTTCATGTAAATTTGTTTACTATATCCTCCAAGATATTCTCCGCCAGCATCTCCTTCAAAAAATTCAGCTCTATAATTTTTCAATGAGCTTGAATTATCCAATGCATTTTGAAGTAAGAAAGGCGATAAATTATCGTGTGAAAAATAAACATAGAATTCTTCAGTAGTAAGGCCTAATCCTTCAAATGTACAAAAGCCTCTTGCAAGATTTTGTTGATTGCAGGTTGTATTTGCAACTTCTGAACTAGTATTTTGAACTTGTTTTTGTGCATCTTTAAGTTTTAGTTCTACTCTTTTTACAAGATAATTTGAAAGCTGTACTGCATCACAATAAGCATTATCGCATGTTGCATCTTTGCCTGTTGCAATAACTGGGAACCTAATATCTTTTGTTTCACTGCTATCACAAACAGCAAGTGTAACTGCTTCTGTTGCAACTTTTCCTTGCCCAACATCTTCTCCTAATTTAACTTCAACCAGAATAGGGGTCGAATCAATTGGTGTTCCACTTCTTGGTAAAAATCCTTTTACATAAATTGGAGTAGGTGCACTTTGATGGAATTCTTTTTTATCTAATACAAGATTAAATGTAGCCTGTCCTCCAGGTCCAATAAATCCATCTAATGGTTCAAGCTTTAAAATATTATTTCCAAATTCGCTTCTTGAAATTCCTCTTACTCTTACTTCTTCTGCGCAGGTATTTTTGAGTGTAATTTCTTTTGAAATTCCGCCTTCAATTTTTGTACTAGAATAAGAAACATTTGCCGGACTTGCAACAAGACACTTATCTCCTGAAATATGCGAAGTAACAATTATTGGTCCGAAATTAAATGTTGTACCATCAATTACTCCAGTTACATCAATTTCTTTAACATCCAATAGTGTTGTTTTTTCATTTCTAATTGCCTGCACAACAAGTGTTTTAGGCGGGGTAATTGATTGTCCTTTTTGTAAAAACTGAATTGGGAAAGCAGGCATAATTTGTACATCCACATTTCCTCTGCTAGTTGCACTTGAAACCTTGAAAGTAACATTTTCAATATCTGCCTCGCCTACATTTCTTACAAATAAAGGAACTTGTGCAGAGTATTTACCCTTATCATCAGGTCCTAAGAATAACTCAATATTTCTGCTTACTTGTAAAGCATATTTAGGATTCCAAATAAAAATTTCTACTGGTATGCTTTTCTCAAAGCCACTTCCTTTGTAAACAACATCGAAGGTAAACCTTTCTTTTCCAGGGTAATTTCTAATTGTTTTGTTTGTAACATTAATTGTAATTTCATCAGTGTCACTTCTTTTTCCTTCGGTTTCATTAATTTGAGGCATCAAAATAATATTTTCTGATTCCATTTCTATTGCTTCGTTTTTTCTTCCTCTAGGCACAATTTCAGGCGTAAGTTCATAATCCATTTGGCACTCTGATCTGTTTGAAATGCTCGCAGTAAAACTCTCAGCCGATGTTGCTGAAAAGTTGCTGTAAGAATAATATTTTGAAGGGTCCGTAGCGCCAAGTGTTCCATAAGAAGCATCGTAATAATCTCTATCTTCAAATCCTGAAGCAACATACATCACAATTTTCTTTTTGCTAAATTCAATACAATCTGCATTTATTTTTGGATTATAATCTGCAACAACTTTTGTTTCAGCAGTAACAGTAAACCCTGTTTCTGTTCTGCCTTTTGCAATAATTCTCACTTCACCGTGTGCTGTTTCATTATCCCCTTCATACTCTGAAACAATAACGACTCTTTGTTTTGAATCTGCACTAACCCCTGAAAGTGGAGTAACTTCTATTTTCATTCCTTCAGGCATTGAAATATTTTCAATTTCAAAAGTAAGTTCTTTGATATTTTGTTTTGAATTATTAATTAATTCTGCAAACTTTTCAGCAGTATTTTCATCTTTCTTTATAATCAAATAAATTTCTTCATCAGCCCACTGTAAAATTCCGTCTTTTGTAATTTCAATTGTACCATCAAGTGGCTTTCGTGCTGGCGCTTTTATTTCATATCTTATTGTGCCTGCACTAAATGTATTTTTGACTTCATAACGTCCATTTTGTCCATTATTGATTGTATTGTTTCCTGTGAGTGTTTCAAGGTGTTCTCCTTCTTCACTAAGAATTTTAATTTCCGCATCTTCTATTGCAATGCCTTCATCATCTTTAAGTTCAATAACAAAATTTTCCCCGAACTTCACATTATCTGGAAGGGTTTTCAAAACCATTCCTTTTTCTCTGTAAACATCAAAGTAAAACTGTTCATTAATTATTGATTCGCCTGAAATTAATTGCAAAGTAATTGAAGTATTTTCGATTTCACGTGCTTTAAAATAAAGTCTAACACTTGTTGTTTCTCCGGGCAAAACTGCAATATTATCTACTTCTATTGAAGTATCTTGGCTATTAGTATCTGGAAAACCAGAGTAAGAATTAATTCCAAATCCTTGGAATGCAATTTTTGGCTTTTGTTTTGTAGTTGAAGCTTTTATTTGAATGTCTGCTGAATTGTTTGGAGAAATGTCAATTTCAAGAGCATAAAGTTCTCCAATTACTGCTTTAAAATTATCAATTGGAAATTCAGTGCCGTCACTTCTTACAAATTTATAAGCTGCACAAAGCTCATTACCACATGCTGCGCCTGGTTCAAGAATTCTTACATTTGTTGTTTCAGTGTCAGCATAAAGAGAAGTTTTTTCCTGAGAAAATACTGTAGTTCCTAATTCAGCATCTAAAGGGGTTCTGCTAATAGTATTTCCAATTGTGCTCCATGCACGATAATGTAATTCAATATTATCTTTTGATGCAGTTTCTTTAGCTTTTACCCTAATCTTTACGACCTTTTCACCGCCTGTTTTGAAATAAAGTTCAAGCCACTTATTGTACTCGCCT
>CAYMWD010000050.1:0-6558 GCA_964394025.1 uncultured archaeon
TGCTATAATGAAATATTCGTTTGATGAACAATGGACACAAAGGGCAAGAGAAATTGTCTCTACTTTAGGGTATGAACATGTAATACCTGAAAAAATTGCAGTAATAAAAAGCTGGGGTTCGAAAACAAAAAGAACAATAGCAAGAATCCACACAATAGGCAAAGTAACAATGCTTGGTATGGGCATGAAAAAAAGTTTTTACACAATAGAAATAATTTCAGAAAAATTTGACAAACAAAACGAAGAGGAACAGATTGAAGTTATAATTCACGAATTAATGCACATTCCAAAAACATTCGGAGGCGGATTTAGGCACCACGACCATGTTTGCGCAAAAAATGTAAAAGAAGAATATCAAAGATACCTAAAAATCAAAAATCCTGAAAAAGAACAGAGAAAAATCCATTCAATCTTTTTTTAATCATTTAAACCTAATATTAAATCACAAAAAAACTATTATTAACAATAGTTAATAGGAGGAGAATAGAAATGAGTTACAAACTTCCAGATTTAGAGTATGAATACAATAGCCTCGAACCTTACATTGATGAGGAAACTATGCATTTACACCATGATAAGCACCATCAGGCTTACCTTGACAAATTTAAAACAGCAATTGAACAGACCCCGCTTAATGGAAAATCAATTGAAGAAATTCTTTCAAACATTAATGTTGTCCCAGAAGCACAAAGAAGCGCAGTAAGAAATAATGGCGGAGGATATGCAAACCATTCACTTTATTGGAAAATTATGGGTCCAAATGCAGGCAATGTTCCTGAAGGAAAGTTGGCTGATGCAATCAATGATTCGTTTGGTTCTTTTGATGAATTTAAGAAAAAATTTTCCGATGCTGCTGCAACACAATTTGGTTCAGGTTGGGCGTGGCTCGTAGTAAATAAGGACAAAAAATTAGAAGTAACAAAAACATCTAATCAGGATACTCCTTTGAGCGAAGGAAAAATTCCAATTTTGAATATCGATGTATGGGAACATGCATATTATTTGAATTACAAAAATAAAAGGCCAGATTATATTGAAGCTTTTTACAATGTAATAAATTGGAAAAAAGTATCAGAACTATTCGCAAATGCAATGCTCTAAAAGGGCATTGTATTACCACTAATTTTTCAGCACTACTTTTGCTATCGCAAGCTTTTTAATAAAAATCACTCTTTTTTTAAGTGGTGGTTAAATGAAATTATTCCTTGATTCAGCAATATTAAGCGAAATAGAATATGTATTCAATGCAGGCGTATGTGACGGAGTTACAATGAACCCTTCTCTTGTGAAAAAAGCAGTTGATAAACTTAAAGACGAAGGCAAAGACACAAGTCTTGACAAGTATTTGAGCGAAGCACTTAAAATTGCAAAAGGAACTCCAGTAAGTTTAGAAGTTACAGAACTTGATGCAAAAGGAATGATTGAGCAGGGAAAAGCACTTTACAAAAAATTTAACCCAATAGCAAATAATGTTTACATTAAAATTCCGGTTAACCCTTCTTTTCCAGATTCAGAAGGAAAAGAATTTGAAGGAATAATTGCAATTAAAGAACTGCACAAAGCAGGAATACCAATTAACTGCACACTAATATTTACACCTGAACAAGCTTTGCTTGCAGCAAAAGCAGGAGCAGATTTTGTTAGCCCTTTTGCAGGAAGAATAGATGACCTTTTGAGAAAAGAAAAAGGCGGAGATTTTGATAAAATGGCTTATTTTCCTTCTTACGGAATTGACAAAGACGGAAAACAGCTAAATGATAATGGAATTGTTTCGGGTGTTGAATTAGTTGCACAAACCGTGCAAATCTTAAAGCACTATAATTTGAAAACACAAGTTCTTGCGGCTTCAATTAGAAATGCCCGACAAGTCAGAGAATGTGCATTAGCTGGAGCAGATATTGCGACTATTCCTTACTCAATTTTCAGAGATTTATTATCACACAAATTAACTGCAAATGGGATGGTTTCTTTTATGAAAGATACTCCTGAAGAATTCACAAAATTAGTGTGAAATGAATTGTAAATGACGTGACAAAATGGTTCATTACTATACTCTTCTTGCAATAACACTAGATGGATTTATAGCAAGATATTCAGGGCAGATGAGTGATTGGACAAGCAAAGAAGACCGCGAACATTTGACTGAAATGGAAAATAAAGCGGATGTTCTTTTGATGTCTAGAATATCATATGAAGTTGCAAAAAACTATCTTACCAAAAGAAAATGTTTGATTTTAACAAGAAGTGTTGATTCAGTAAAAGAAGTTAGCGCAAATGAAGTGTATATTAACCCTGAAAAAACTGATTTACAAAAATACATTCAAAAAAATGATTACAATGAAGTTTGTGTTCTTGGCGGAAGAGGCGCATATAATTATTGCCTTGAAAATAATATGATTGGCGACCTTTACATCACGATAGAACCATTGCTATTTGGCGAAGGAATAACAGCATTCAACAAAAAAATTAAAACAAAAGAATTTGAACTAATTGAATCAAAAAAACTTAATGAAAATGGTTCTTTATTGTTGCATTATAGGCAAAAATAAAATCAAAATTTAAAATAAAATTATTTCAAATTTTTCAAAAATTCAACGCCTAAACGAACTCCGAATCCTGAACCATCTTTAGGTAAATACATAGTTGGTTCCTCAAGTATTGCAGTTCCGGCAATATCTACATGTACATAAGGAACATTGTCCACAAATTCAGCTAAAAATGCCCCGCCAAAAATTGACCCTGCATCCCTATTTTTTGCTATCGAACGTAAATCTGCTCTTTCTCCTTTTACAAGTTCGCGGTATTCTTCAAAAAGAGGCAATTGCCAAACTAATTCATATGTATCATGTCCTGCTTTTGAAATAATTTTTGCATGTTCAGGAGAGTTAGTTACAAACCCTGCACAAAAATGGCCTAATGCAGCTACCACATTTCCAGTTAAGGTTGAAAATTCAAGAACTAAATTTGGATTGTATTTTTTTACACCATAAGAAAGAACATCTGCAAGAACTAATCTTCCTTCAGCATCACAATTCAAATTTTCAACTGTTTTTCCCGAATATGATTTAATTACATCACCAGGTTTGTAAGCATGACCATCAGGCATATTTTCAACACAGCCTATTATTCCAATTACATTTCTTTTAATTTTTAATTCTGAAAGAGATTTCATTATTCCAAGAACAGTTGCTGCACCAGCCATATCCATGCGCATATCTTTCATAGTATCATTTT
Source organism: uncultured archaeon (assembly GCA_964394025.1). Classification (GTDB taxonomy): domain Archaea; phylum Iainarchaeota; class Iainarchaeia; order Iainarchaeales; family Iainarchaeaceae; genus PCWY01. The sequence goes on from CAYMWD010000050.1 coordinate 3,235, forward strand.
TGATGTTCAACCCGCCTGAATCAAAAGTAACTCCTTTTCCCGCAAGAAGAACTTTTTCATGAATCTGAGAAGTATCGCCAGTGTATTCAAGAACAATTACTCTCGGAGGATTATCAGAACCTTTTGCAACACTCATTAGAAGATTAAAACCTAATTTTGTAAGCTGTTGTTCGCGAAGAACATTAATTTTCATTCTTGTTTTTTTAGCAAGTTTTCTTGAAATGGTTTCAAGAAATTTTGGAGTAACTATATCACTATTTTCTGAAACAAGATCCCTTACAAAATAAACATTATTGCACAAAAAAAGAGCATCATTAAGTGAATTGGAAAATTTTTTTGCATAAGAAAGAAAACTTATTTCTTTCACTAGAAAATATTTTTTGTCTTTTTCAGTTTTGTATTTATCAAAAGTATAATTTCCAAGAAGAGCGCCTTCACAAACTAAAACTATTTCTTTTTCAGTTAAATCTTTTTGGGAAAAATGAACGCACGCAATCTTCTGAAGAGAAGCTGTTTTTACAGCTAATGCACTTACTCTACGATAATAATCAACATTAAATTCATTTTTTTTACCAAGGCCAACAAAAAGAAGTTTTTTATCAGGCAAATATTGAATTTCAAATTTTTTGCCGTAAAAAGGGGGATGCGCAGGGCTTTTTTCACCTTCAAAAGCAAAGTGAACATTAATACAATCTTTTTTTGAATCCGAAAAAGTAATTTTTGTTGACATAATTAAAATAAAACGTGTAAAGCTTTTAATCAGTACTTTTCAACGAAATCATTGTGAACTATTTCCCTTACTTCATTTACTTCAGGGTCAAAGAATTTCTTATAATAAGGCCTATACCTAAAACGTCTAGGCAAATTAACAAGAAAAACTGCAAATCTATTTTTATGCGGTTTTGCCTCAGGAGGAGCTTCTTCCTCGCGATAAAAATCAAGAGATTCGCCTTCATTCAATTGAGAATAAATTTCTTCAACAACTTCATCTGAATCAGAAAATGAACCCCCAATTCTGGTAAGTACAATATCTGATTGGTCACCGGGTTTTATGAGTTCTTTTACTTCTTCAAGAATTTTTTCAAGAATTTTTATGCACGAAAGTGAAATTCTATTATAACCATAAAAATCAATTTTACCACGAACATACTTGCTCTGAGTTTTATGATATTCGCTAACAAATAATTCTTTTTTTACCAACAATCCTTCCAAAACATTTTCCTCCTTTCCCTGAACTGCAGGAGTATTAGCAAGAGTATTAATCTGTTTTGAAAGAAAATTAACACGGTCTTCCCACATTGCAAACCTAGTTGGTTCAACAGGCGCAATTGATTCAACAGATTCCGCAACAACAGTTGTTTCCTCAATAACCGGCGCATCAAGTTTCTTAACTTCAATTTTAGGCAAAGGTTTTGTTTTTTTTACTGGCGCAGGTTTTTTGCGTTCTTCCTTTTCATCTCGAAGAGATTTCCAAAGTGTTTTTGATGCAAGAACTTTAACACACAACCCAGCAACATGATTTTTCAAACCTTTAAGAGGATCCTTTATTTTTTCACGGATTTTACCTCCGATGGTTTGTTCATTTACAATCAAAACTCCACCCAAATAAACATCCCTATATCTTGCAACTGCAAAAAGAGCAGAAGTTTCATTATCAATTACAAACGCGCCTGAATCAATGATTTCTTTTGTTTTCCTTACTTTTTTATAAGGTGCATCAGTGCTCCAAGTTAAACCTAATTTTGAATTAAGAGATTCTTCCTTTAAAATTTCTTTAAGTTTTTTTTCAATATCCACATTCCCAATCACTTGCTTAGCTGGTTTTAAATAATGAAAACTTGCACCTTCATCCCTCACTGCACGAGTAGGTAAAATTATTGAACCTGCTTTTATTGAATCATCAACAGGCCTTGCGAAAGAAAGAAAAATAAAATTTTCAGAACCAGCACCAATCAAATCTTCTAAACAAGCTGCTGCTGCCCCTGAACCATAATAATATGGACTTAACCCAAACTTTTGACCAGAATCTGAAAATTCATAAAGAGGAAAATGCGCACGCCACTCTTTTACTTTCTTGGCTTTAAATTTAGCAATAGTTGTTTTAAGCAAAGCCTTGTTGCCCAGAAGAAACACATTTTTAGGCGCTATTACATTAGTCATTGTTATTTAGAAGGAAAATGTGGTATTTATAGGTTTCTACTTACGAGGAAAAAGCCCTTCTTTAATCATTATTGTTGCTAAAATATGTTGTTTGTAGCGCCCATTAAAAAGATCCCCAACATATGTTTCAACTGTTTCACCCACGCGAGGATGAACACCAACAAATTGGGAAAGTTCCCTAACTCCTTCTAATCCGTCAAAATGTCTGCGCACTTCAGAAACAAACTGCTCAAAACCCATTTTTTCTAACTGCAAAAATCGTTCAGTTCTTTTTCTTTCAAGAACAGCCATTTTTTTACGAGCTCTTTTTCTTGCAGCAATTTCTTCCTGCACTTTTGGTTTTTTTGGAGTTTTTTGCATTAGTAAGATTAAGGCAACTTTCTATTTATTTCTTTTTATTAGTGAATTTTAAATCATCAAGAACCTTGAAAATAACAAGCGGAAAAACAATTGATGCTTCACCATGAACTGTAACTGCATTTGCAGTGCCTTTTAATTTGCCCCAACTTTTTGCCTCATCAGTACTTGCACCTGAAGCAGAACCAGAGTAAGGCGACGCAGTTGTTATGTAGACTGCATAGTCCATTCCGTCTCTTAAAATGCTTGAAAGTATAGCATAATGCTTTGGTACTCCGCCTCCAAGTACTATGCACCCAACTTTTTTGAAATCAAAAAACTGATTAATAATTTCATTCAAATCATTTACACAATCCACTTTGAAATCACTATGTTCCATTTGAAATGACGCAAGCTGTATTCCAAGTGCACCATCCATTATTGCAGGGCAATGAATTGGAATTTTGTTTTTTGTTGCCTGATACAAAATCGAGTTTTTATCGGTTACATTTTCTCCAAGTCTTTGGATTACTTCACGCGAGGTCCAAACTTTTTTTTCAGAATACATTTTTTCCAAAATTGGCCTTATGTGTTTTTCAAAATCAATGTAAGAATCAGTTGGAATGTAAATATTTCCAACACGATTCAAACCTTTTGCTGATAATTTGGTATCATTTACATGATATTCGCCAATTACAAATTTATTTCCATGAGCTTTAATGAAATCTTCTTCTATTGAACCCACAGTTGTTATTACAATGTCCACAAAACCTAATTCAATAAGCTGAGCAAAAAGACATCTTAATCCAGAAGTAACCATATTTGAAG
>CAYMWD010000051.1:0-6464 GCA_964394025.1 uncultured archaeon
TTATTCTTGGAACAAATCCTTTGAATTTTTTTACACCATTAGTTTCTCCAATTCTTGCCATTTTTTCAAGTTCGTTGTTGAAAAAACTCATTGCAATACTTTGTGTTTCATCATCTAAATTGTGACCTGTTGCAATTTTGTCTGCCTTAATTTCAATTGCTTTTTGATTCAAAAACTTTCGTCTGAACACTCCGCAAAAACCACATGTGCTTCCAAGCTTTTCATTTTTCTTTATTTTTTCCATTACTTTTTCCATGTCAACTTTTAATTCATCTTCGAATTTTACAATGCTATATTCAATTTCATTTTCTTTGCAGTATTTTTCAGCAACTTTAATTGCTCTATCTCTATATCCTGAAATTCCTTCATCAATCATTATTGCGTGAATTTTGTTTCGTTTTCCAAAAATTCTGTTCAATAAATGTAAAGTAACCATTGAATCCTTTCCGCCGGAAACACCTATTGCTATTTTTTCCCCGTGCTTTACAAGTTGATTAGTGCGGATTGTTTTTCTTACTCGTTTTTCAAAAAAATGAGTGAAATGGTCTTTGCAAAATGCATGCGGTCCGTAAGCTAAGAAAACCTTGGCTTCTTTTGAACATCTATCACATTTTTGATTAGGCATAAAAAGATTTCCCCTGAGAATGCTTATAATAGATTATACTTTTATTATTGAATTATAGTCTTTAGTGATAGGCTGTATATTCATGCGGATTTGTTTGAATATGCCCGAAGAAACGTTTATATTTCTTCCCTATTAGTATTTAATTTCAGGAAAAGACCTATTTTTCCAGTTTTTTAAAGATTTAAAGTTGATATTATGAGCCTTACAAAGGAAGTTAAGAAAACAATTCAGAAAGAAATGAAAAAGTCAAAGGATAAAGAATATCCTTATGCTGCTCTTTTCAGAGAAAAGGTTAAAGAACAGAGACAAAAGTCAGCTTCTGTTGTTAGAGTTGAAAAGCCAAGTAATCTTCCAAGGGCACGTACTTTAGGGTATAAAGCTAAAGAAGGCTTTATTATTGCACTTACCAGAATAAGAAAAGGTTCAGGAATGCATCTTCGTCCTGCAAGAGGAAGAAGACCTAAACGAATGGGTGTAAACAAACTAACAAGAAGAATTTCCAGACAAGTAATGGCTGAGCAAAGAGCAGGAAGAAAATACCCTAATTGCGAAGTACTTAACTCTTATTGGATTGGAATTGACGGAACTCACACTTATTATGAAGTAATCCTTGTTGATGTTGCTTCACCAAGCATCAGAAATGACAAGGAAAGAAACAAAATTGTTTACAACAAGCACACTAAAAGGGTAGAAAGAGGGCTTACAAGCGCTGGTAAAAAATCAAGAGGATTGAAAAAAGGAAAAGGTCACAATAAGAATTTCCCTAGTGTTAGAGCAAACAAAAGAAAAGCTAAATAACTCAACCTTTTTCTTTTTCTTTAAAAGAAAAATAAAAACGTTGACGAAAAAGAAAAAGAACTTTTTTTTCCAAAAGTAAACCAATTTAATTACTTTCAATCTAATTTTTGTTCATGAACATAAATTTAGTTGCTTTCACGGATTCTAAAACAATAGAAGAATTATCTTTGAAATTTAAAGATGAAATAGTTATTGTTGCAAGTGATTTTTCAGAAATTGATTTAAAAGAATTTAATTCTAAAAAAAGAAAATCGAAAGTAAAACTATATTCCGCAAAGCTTTTCACAAAAAAAGACAATAATGCTTTTCAAAAGTTTTCAAAATTAGCTGATTTTATTGTAATAAAAGGCGGTTCAATTGAAATGAACTCATGGGCTTTAACAAAGAAAAATTGTATTCTTTTGCAACCTTTCAGTTCAGATAGAAACAGTGTTGATTTAGCATCGGCAAATGTTTGCAAACAAAATAACATAATTCCTTGTATTGATTTTTCAGAATTTTTAAACGCACATGGGTTTAGGCAAACTCAATTAATGAAAAATGCGATGCTTGGCTTAAAACTTTTTGCAAAAGCAGAAACTCCTTTGCTTTTTGTTTCTGGTGCAGGTAAAAAATCAGAGATGCGTTCTTCTGCTGATTTGATTTCTTTTTCAGAAACTCTTGGATTGAAAAGAGAAAAAGCAGTGAAACTTTCAAACGAAGCGTCAAAAAATATTATTGGTGGGTAAGTTGAAAAAAATAAAAATTCCTTCACTTGAAAAATGTGAATTTTTAATTAAAAAATATAAAATGCCCGAAAACATTAAAGCGCACACAAAAAAAGTAAGAGAAATTGCAAATTTTATTGCAAAAAAAATTTCTGAAAATAATTTTAATGTTGATTTAATTTTAGTTGATAGGTCTGCATTAATGCATGATTTGATGAAAATGCATTGCATTGCAAATAACTGTCGTCACGCAAAGGAAGCGGAATCTGTTCTTTCAAAGGAAGGTTTTTCTGAATTTGGAAAAATTTTACGTTTGCATGGCCTCGATGAAGTGCTCGAATTCGATGAAAAAACGCCAATTGAAGCCAAAATAGTGTGGTATGCAGATAAACGTGTAAATCACGCTGAGAAAGTTTCACTCAAAGAAAGATACGAATATCTGAAAGAAACTTACGGCAAAAGAAACGAACAAAAAATGAAAGAAATAATTTCAACAGAAAAACCAGCACTTAAAATTGAAAAAGAACTGCTTGAAAAATCTGGGTTAGATTTTATTTAAACTATTAATTGAACCATTCAATCCCAATAAGGTCGTTTGGTACTTTGCGTTTTTTGAGTTCTCTGTAAAATAAATATAGTTTTGATTCAACTTCGTTTTCCCATTCTGCTCTTACAAATTGTTTCCAATTAACCGTTTTATTTTCTTTGGCCATTTTTTTTCCTTTTTCTGAAATTAACCTAACACTATCTTCTAAACCTTCTAATCCCGGGGCTCTCAATATTTCGTCAAAATTTAACTTAAATCCTTTTTTACTTAAAGTTTTTTCGTACATTTTTTTGTATTCATCTGAAAACAATAAAAAATAAAAATTATTTTGTCTTGCCTTAAATTCTCCAAAAGCATAAGTTTTTTCTTTGAGGTGTTTATCTATTGCAGCTTTTTTTCTGGCAACAGTTTCAGGTTTAACTTCTTTTTTGTGAGTCCTAAGTCTTTTCTGTGAATTCATATATTCACTGTTTGAAGGCAATCTTCCTTTAGGCATATTAATATTAACAATTTCCAACTTTAATAATCTCATGGCTGAGGCAAAAAAGTCACTAAAACCTATTCCTCCAACTTTGAGAGGAAAAAAGCGATACGTAAAATTTGAATTAAATAGTGATGTTTCTCTTTTTGAAAAAGACGTGAAATTTGCTATTTGGAACACTTTTTCAAGAATTTACGGTGAAAAAGGCGTAGCTGAACAAAAATTATGGTTAATCAAATGGTTTCCTGATAAAAATGAAGGAATCCTAAGATGTGCTTTAGAAAAATTGGAAGAGGTTAAGGCCGGGCTTTTGTTTGTAAAAGAAGTTCAAAAAGAACCGGTTATCCCAATATTAAAAAAAGTTTCTGGTTCGATTAAAAAACTCTCCTGAAACCCTTTATTTCACTTTAAAACCCCTAAAAAAAGCGTTTTAGTTTTGTTTATATTATTAACTGTTTAGTAATAGTATTAATTAGACAATACAAAGAGGGCGTGATTTTTTTGTACCCAGTTTCTCAAAGCGTAAATTATGACAGAGCAGCAACAATGTTTTCTCCTGACGGCAGACTATATCAGGTCGAATATGCATCAAAAATAGTTGCACAAGGAACTACTGCTGTTGCATGTAAATACAATGAAGGGGTTATTTTTGCAGCAAATAAAAAGATTTCTTCAAAATTGTTGATTCCAGAATCAATTGAAAAAATATTTGTTGTTGATGACCACATTCTTACTCTTTCAGCAGGACTTGTTGGAGATGCAAGAAGACTTGTTGGAATGGCTAGACAAAAAGCTCAAGAAAATAGAATGTATTACGAAGAACCTATTCAGATTGAAAATCTTGTAAAAGAAGTTTCTAACATTAATCAAGTGTTTACTCAATATGGCGGAATGAGACCTTTTGGAGTTGCATTAATTATTGGCGGAGTTGACAAAACAGGAAAACGTTTATTTGAAACCGAACCTTCAGGTGCATTAGCTGAATATCATGCAATTGCAATCGGAAAAAACAAAGATAAGGTAATGGAATTTTTTGAAAAAGAATGGAAAGAAAGCATTTCAAAAGCAAATGCAATAAAATTACTCATGAAAGCTCTTGAAAAAGGACTTGATGAAAAAGAAAAAATTGAATACCGAAATCTTGAATTCATGTTTATAGATTCTACTCAGAAATTCGAGCACATTTCGCTGGAAGAAATTAAAAGTAGTCTTAGTAAGAAGGAATAAATCAAATGGTAAGAACTGAAGATGCGGTAATCGCACGTTTTGAACATGCAGGCGAAAAATTCGAAATGCTTGTAGATCCTTATTTAGCAATGGATTTTAAGCACGGTAAAGAAGTAAGATTTGAAGATCTTCTTGCAATAGATACTGTATTCAAAGATGCACATAAAGGTGAAGAAAAAAGTCCTGAGTCTCTTAAGGATACATTCAATACAGATGATGCTGTTGAAATCGCAAAAAAAATTATTTTAGAAGGAGAAGTTCAGCTTACTACAAATCAAAGAAGGGAAATAATTGAAAGAAAAAGAGTTGAAATTGTAACTTTTATTTCTAGAAATGCAGTTAACCCGCAAACAAATACTCCACATCCTCCTCAAAGAATTGAAAATGCGCTTAATGAAATAAAGTTCAGTGTTGATTTGAACAAAAGTGTAAAAGAACAGGTTATGGAATGTGTAAAAGAAATGAGAAAAATTCTTCCAATTTCAATGGAAAAATTAAAAATTGCGATTAAGATTCCGGCACAGTTTTCAGGAAAAGCATCTGCGGCTCTTCACAAATATGATTTGCAAAAAGAAGAGTGGCTTAATGATGGTAGCTATGCCGTTGTCTTAGAAGTGCCAGCTGGTGCGAAACAAGATTTGTTTAACGAATTAAATAGTTTAACGCACGGCGATGTAGAGACAAAAATAATTTAAATAAAAATTTTTATTTTTTAAAAAAAGAGGTGACGGATTAGTGTCTAAAAGATTAGTAGTACCAGGAGAACTGGTAACAGAAGAGCGAAAGAAACTCGGTTCACATGTTTTTATAAGTGAAGGAAAAATATACTCAGATTCAATTGGTCTGGTAAATGACGAGTCAGATTATGCATCAGTAGTTCCCCTTGAAGGTAGATATATTCCTAGACAAGGAGACGTAATAATAGGGGTAATTGGCGAAGAAAGATTTGCAGGTTATTCAGTTGACATTAATGGTTTTTCACAAAGCTTTGTGTCAAAAAAAGATTTAAGAGAAATGTTAAAACCAGGAAGCGTAATTTCTGCAAAAATTGTAGGAGTAAGCGAGCTTAATGATGTTGACATTGGAAGTGTAAGAACATTTTTTGGAGGAGAAATAATTACAATATCTCCTGTAAAAATACCGCGAGTAATAGGCCGAGATTGTTCAATGCTTAAAGTACTAAAAGATGGTACAAAAAGCAACATCATGGTTGGAAAGAACGGATGGATTTGGGCAAAAGGCGGAGATTTAGATTTGCTTAAAAAAGCAATCAAAAAAATTGAAGATGAAGCACATCTTGATAACCTCACAAACAGAATATCTGATTTTGTAGGAATCAAGGCTAATGCTCATGAAAAAACTGAGCAATTAGAAATTGAAGATGATGAAGAATTCGAAGAAGGTGAAGAATAATGGCGAAAAAGCAAGAAAAAATAACATACGTTGATGCTAAAGGAAAAAGGCTTGACGGAAGAAAAGTAGATGAGTTGAGACCAATAAAAATTAAAGCAGGAGTAATTCCTTCTGCTGAAGGTTCAGCATATCTTGAGTGGGGTCAAAACAAAGCATACGCTGCAGTTTATGGTCCAAGAGAATGCCTGCCAAAGCATACTGCTTCACCATACAAAGCAGTAATAAAATTTGCTTACAGGATGTCAGGATTCAGTGTTCCTGATCACAAAAATCCAAGACCTGGAAGAAGAGAAATAGAAATCTCAAAAGTATGCGGAGAGGCTCTTGAAAAATCAATTTTTGTGGAAAGATTTCCTAATACTCAAATTGATATAACTGTTCAATTAATGGACTCAAATGCAGGTTCAAGAATAGCAGGATTAGTTGCTGCTTCTGTTGCACTTGCTGATGCAGGAATTCCCCTCAGAGGGCTTGTTGCAGGAACAGGAGTTGGAAAAGCAGGCGGAAAAATCATTGTTGATTTAGACAAAGATGAAGAAGATGCCCCTGATGCAGTGGACATTCCAATCGCATTCCTTGTTAATACAGAAGAAATCGTTCTTCTACAACTTGATGGAGTAATGTCATTAAAGGAATGGAAAGAAGCTTACAAACTTGGTTTTGAAG
>CAYMWD010000052.1:0-6413 GCA_964394025.1 uncultured archaeon
TCTTTCAAAAGCACTTTTTTGCTAAAATTTGCTTCCTCTTTTTTTGGAGAGTTTTCTGCATTAATCTGTTTAGACTTAGGCTTTTTAGCCTCTTTTTCATCCTCTTTAGGCATTCCTTGAATAATGCCTTTAAAATCAATTTTTCCCATTCTAATGATAAAAGCTTTTAATGTTTAAAAATGCAACTTATATAGTGATTTTTAATGCCAATTTTTAATGCAAAAAAAAGAGGTCAAACAAAACGCAAATTTTTTGACTTTACAACACAAATAAGAGGAGTAAACAATTCTTTTTCAAGAAAGAGAAAAAAGTATCTTACTGCAGTAGTAAAAGGAGATGAAAAACTTATTTTTTCATTGGAATCAGAACTTTTTTCTGCTTTAAAAGAAAAAGCACCTGCAAAAGTAATTGTATATATGGCTGATGATTTATTTGTAAGTGATTTAAGGGGATATTTAAGACAAGGAATTCCTCTTTCTAATGCATTAAAAATTTCTCTTTTAATTTCAGACCTTAGAGCTCGTAAAGATATTCATTTACCTGATAATCCGAGGTATAGAAAACCTGAAGTTCTTAGACAAGAACTTGAAATTATTGAACTTGAATATCAGTCTTTAAGACTTGCTAGAAAAAAAGCAGAAGAATTTGGATTAAGAGAAATAGAAGCTAGATTAAGACAAAAAATTTCTTCAAAAGCTAAGTCAATAAATGAATATTACACGATTTTTAAAAAAAGGCTTAAAACCTGATTAAATTATAAATGAAACAAAATACAAAACCCCAAAAAGCAATGGTTGGTGTAAAAAGTAAATAATAAATGATTTTTTTCCAAGTAATTGAATAAAATTTATTCCTTTAATTTCAGGCTTTTTAATTTCAAAAATTGCTTTTCCTTTGGGGTAAAAAGTATTTCCTAAAAATATCCCAATCAAAATAACTCCGAACCAAGGAATTAATGGGTAAAAATCAAGTGCAGAAATTGGTGTTCCAAAACCAACCCAAAAAAGTTCGTTAATATTCATTGCAGAAACTTTGAAAACCAAATCAAGTGCAATGATAAAAATTCCTGCAACAAAACTTAGCTTTTTTTTGTTCACAAAAAAAACTGAAAGCAATATTGATGTTCCAATTAAATGAAGTATTCCAAAAAAGATTATTGCGTTTGGAAAAAAAATTGTAGTAAATGCAGTAATCAAAAGTCCTGCACCAAAAATCAACATTGCTCTTTTTACAAATCTTTGCAAATAATTATTTTTGCTGCGATTATAACTAATTGTAAGTGAAACTCCGACTAAAATTAGAAAAATCCCTGCGCTTGTAATTTGAAAAAAAACAATGGGCCACGAATAAAGTTCAAAAGAAGTAAAACCAAAAAAATTTAAATCCCAAAGAAAATGAAAAAATACCATTAAAACTATTGCAAGTCCCCTTAATGCATCTAGTTCCCAAAAGCGGTTCATTGCAACACTTCAGTTCCTTTTGAAAAAAGCCATTATTTTTCCAATAAAACCATTCGGCTTTTTTTTAACTTTATGATGTATTGAAAGAACCTCAATTTCGCCTTCTATTTTTCTAGCTTCAGCATTAAGATTATCAAGAACTTTTATATGCAAATCACTTGGACCAGATTTCATAATCAAAAATAATGTCCTTTGAGAATAAATAAGTTAATGTTTATTGTATTTTGCCTAGTAAAAGCAGTTAATCAACTAACCATTATTCCAGGGTATTTTTTAAGATAATAATCAAGTGCAAAAGGGAAAATGAGTGTTGTTAGTATTGACATGAATACTATTGCGGTGTATATTTCCATTGGAAAATTAGGGATTTTTTGGCGTGCAATTTCAATAATAACCAATTCTATTACTCCTCTTGAATTCATCCCCCATCCAATAAGTGTAAGCTGATTAAATTTAAGTTTTGTAAATGGTTTTACTATAAGCGAACCAGCCATTTTTCCAATCAATCCAAGAATAAAAATAATTAATATCATTTCAGGATATTTAAAAAATCCAGCTAAATCAATATTCAATCCTATTTGAAGGTAGAAAAATGGTATTATTAGTCCAAAAGTTAGGAGTTTCATGTTTTTTTCGACTTTTTTTTCAGCTTTTTCATGGTGAAGTGATTTTTGAAGAATAAGCCCTGCAATAAGAGCACCAACAATAGGGCCAATTTCTAATGCAGTACTAACAAGAGCCATGCTTATTCCAATTAAAATTGTGAGCGTAAAATAATCATCATCACTTTCAAGATTTATTTTGTTAAAAAAACGGGGTATGAGTTTTATGGCTGCAAAAATGAAAAGTACAAACGCGATGATTTCAATAGGAAGCATAATAAGTCCTGAGGTAGTATCAGCACTCACGAAAACGAGTAAAAGTGAAAGAAAAAGGAGTTCAAATATATTATCTAAAGTTCCTGCAACAAGCATTATTTCTCCAAGTTTTGTTTTCAAAACTTTTCGTTCAATAAGAGCAATTGCTTTTGTAGCTTCGCTTGTAAGTGAAAGACTGGCTCCAATAACAAATGCAATAAGATAAGAATATCCTGCAAGAACACCAAAACCAAATCCTAAAATAAAAGGAATTGCAACTGCGGCAAAAGAAATTAAAACTACATCCAACGAACTTTTTTTAAGATACGAAGATCAATTTCAAGGCCTGTAAGAATAAGAAGAAAAATAATTCCTATTTGGGATAAAAGTGCAACAACCCCTTGTGAACCAAGGTCAAAAAAACCAGCAAGTAAAGGCGTTCCAAGAATGAGTCCTGCAATAATCTGGCCAATGATTTTAGGAAGTTTAAGTTTAGTGAAAAGTTCTCCAAAAATAAATGCTGAAAGAAGTGTAATAAAAAAAATTAGAATAACATCTTGCATCTAATTGCCTCTGAGTTGTTTTGTATAAGTGTGAATAAAAAGAAGAGTCGATAATAACATCGATATTCCAAAAAATCTTTCTTCTGAAATTATTTTGCTGTTAGTTCCAATAAAAGAAATTCCGTCAAAAATTGTTATTATAATTCCTATTAAAAAAAATAATGTTGTAAGTCCAATAAAAATTTTTGAAACATTATTCATAGCATTAAGATTTTTGAGAATAGTTGATTTTTTTATAATCTTTTTTTGAATAATAAGTAATGCTAATGCAAAAAATATTGCTCCTATTGCAGGCAAAAAAACTTTTTCTTCAAAAGAAAAATGCAATATTTTTGCTTCTTTAATATCAAAAATAAAAATTAATGCAGTCAATAATACAAAAATTGCTGTAAAAACTTTGGTTGAATGATTTTTCCAGAAATTCATGTTTATACTAAGTTCAAACTAATATTTAACCATTTTAGTGGGTGTTTTATTTTTAAAATTCAATTCCTTTTCTTGCCTTAATCCCTTTATCATAAGGGTGTTTTATTTTTCGCATTTCAGTTACTAAATCAGATTTCTCAATAATATTTTCAAAAGGTTTATGTGAGCCAGTTAGGACAAGTTCAGTTTCTTTTGCTTTTTTTTCAATAATTTCAATTACACTTTTTTCAGAAATAAGTTTAAGTTGAACAGCATAAAGAATTTCATCAAGAATGACCAAGTCAAATTTTCCTGAAACTGCATCAAGTGAATGTTTTACTGCCTTTTCAGCTTCTTCAATATGTTCTTTTGTAGGCTCTGATAAAACCCATTCCTCAAAACCAAATCTTTCAAGAGAAAAGTTTTCAAATTTTTTTAGTGAATTAAGTTCGCCATAATTTTCAAATTCATTATTGTTCTTTAATCCGCATTTCATAAACTGCACTAAATGAACTTTTGCGCCCCTTCCAAGAGAACGCAAAGCCAAGCCTAAAGCAGCAGTTGTTTTGCCTTTACCATTTCCCCAATAAACCTGAACTAATCCAAATTCACTCATAAGCATTATTCTAAAAATGATTCTGAAATTTTTTCAATTCTGAATTCAATATTCATTCCTTCTGTTGCTTCAAGGTCACCAATACCTACTTGAGCATATTCGTTATTAACATAAAGCCCAAGATATTCGTCATTTTTTGGAACCAAAGCATTAATTCCAGTTACAAATACTCCTGTGCTATATTCATCATATTGAAGCTGAACAGATTCATTTTCAACAAGTGCTTGAAATACACTTTTTCCTTCAGTGGTTGTTATTTCTATTTGTTCATCAATATTGCCTTGACTTTTAAGGTATACTGTAAAATTTATTTCTTCGCCAGTTGTTATTTGCTGTTCTGCACAACCTGCAAAAGCTATTGTAAAAAGTAAAAATAATACAATAATTATTTTATCAAATTTCATATTTGAAGCCTCAAGTTTTTTAAGGTATTTTCAAAAGTGCTTTTCATAACTGAATATTCTTTTGCAACACACTCGTCAAGCAAAGGAGCCAAAATAATTATTCCAAATACAGCAGAAATAAGATGCATTAATGTAAAAGGAACTTGCAAAAATGCAGTAACCAAAAAGCTTTGTTTGAAAAGAACTGAACTCATTAAAGGGCCAGTTATAAAATCAAATACAAGAACACCAATTAATCCATATGAAGTGTAAAGTTTTATTCCTGCTTTTTTATTTTTCATTGCAACTCTAAAACCTAATGCAATAAGTGCATAAGTTACTGAAGTAACCCACGTCCATATCCCTATTCCACTTGTAAAAAAATCAAACACAAACATTGATGCAAATGCAAAAAGAGGCGCTTTCCAATATTCTGTATTTTTTGATGCAGGAATAACAAAACCCATTATTGGATCTGAATTAGGGAAAAATCTTAAAAATCTCCAAAGTTGTGTTAATAAAAAACCAATAAAATATTTCATTCTTCTTCCCCCATTAAAAATTCAATGCATTCTTTGCATAATATGTGAACTTCTTTTTCATTTTTATGACAATCACACATTTTAACATTTCTCAAAAATTATTCAACTACAACCGGATGTTTGTCCGCAATCATCACAAACCGTGCATGCTCCATTTCTTCTTACTCTCATTGAACCGCATCCAGTACACTGGTCGCCAGTGTAACCTTTTTGTAATGCTTTCTGAACTTTAGATTCATTTGTTTTTTCTTTAACTTCCTCAATTTCTTGTTTTAATTTTTCATCCAAGTTTTCAACATCTTTTTTGTCAAGCTCTTCAATTGTTTTAGGCTCTGGTTTTGTTGGCGCTACAATTTTTTTCTGAAATCCGCCAACCGCATCGCCATTAATTGGTTTAACGTGAACAAAATCAGTTCGCCCCAAATATTCGTATCCTAATGCTCTGAAGATATAATCAATTATTGAAGTTGAAGATTTAATTGCTTCATGTCCTGTAACCATTCCTGAAGGCTCAAATCTTGTGAATGTAAACGAATCCACAAATTCATCCAGAGACACACCATATTGAAGTGCTTTTGACACTGCTACTGCAAAGCAATTTAGCAATGCTCTGTAAGAAGCTCCTTCTTTGTACATGTCAATGAAAATTTCGCCAAGAGAACCATCAGGGTATTCGCCTGTTTTAATGAATACTTTATGCCCTCCAATAGTCGCTTCTTGCACAAAACCAGTTCTTCTTGTAGGGAGTTTTCTTCTTTCAAGATTAGTGCTCATTTTTTGTTGCATTTGTGCAGGCCCTATTGTTTCGTCAAGATCATCAGCTTCGCCAATCCATGCAATTTCATCAGCTTCTGAAATAGAACTCAAAGGCTGTGCAAGTTTACTGCCGTCTCTATAAAGTGCATTAGCTTTAAGCATCATTTTCCATGAAAGCATATAGGCATCTTTAATTTGTTGAATTGTGGCTGTATTAGGCATATTGATTGTTTTACTAATTGAACCTGTAATGAAAGGCTGTGCAGCAGCCATCATTTTTATGTGCCCTTCATGGTGTATAAGTCTTTTTCCCTTTGCACCGCACTTTGATGCGCAATCAAACACAGCGTAATGTTCTCTGTTCAAATGCGGAGCGCCTTCAATAGTCATTGTTCCGCAAACATAATCATTCGCTTTTTCTAATTCATCTTTTGTAAAACCTAATTCCTTAAGCATATCAAAATCAGGTGAATTCAATTTTTCTTCTTTGAAGCCAAGAGTTTCCTTGCAAAATTCTTCTCCAATACTCCACTTATTGAATGCATACTTAAGTTCGAAGATATTTTTAAGTTGAGATTCAATGAGGTCAATTTTTTCATCAGTGAATTTTTTTTGCTTCAAAGTTTCTCTGTTAATTGAAGGGCACCCTTCAAATGTTCCTTTACCAACAACATAATTGATTATATCTTCAACTTGATTATCAGCATACCCAAGTCTTTGAAGTGCTTTTAGCATTGATTGATTTACAATTTTAAAATACCCTCCGCCTGCAAGTTTTTTGAGCTTAACCATTGCAAAATCAGGTTCAATTCCAGTTGTATCACAATCCAT
>CAYMWD010000053.1:0-6331 GCA_964394025.1 uncultured archaeon
AAACAATGGAACTTTTTGTGAACTGGGCAATTAATAATAATCAGGTAAAAGAAATCAGCATTTATGGCCTTAGTGAAGAAAATTTTAAAAGAAATCCAAAAGAACTTGGGTGGCTCTATGATATTTATTATAATAAACTTTCAAAGCTTCTTAATTCAAAAGAACTGCATGATAATAAAGTAAAAGTAAATCTTATTTCAACAAGCCCAAGAAGAATTCCAAAAAATCTTGCAGATGTATGTTGGGATTTGAAAAGTGAAACAAAGTCTTATGGTAACAAAGTACTGAATGTGCTAATTGGTTACACTGGGCAGTCTGAAATTTTGCGTGCAGTAAGCAGTCCGATGAATAGAATTAAAAATTTGTTTTTTGGATTGAATGAAGAAGACCTTAGAAAAAGCCTTCGTGTTAAGAACCCTTGCGATTTTGTAGTTAGAACAAGTGAAGAAGAAGCTAAAAGGGAAGGAAAATCTGGATTTTTACTTTGGCAAAGCGCTTATTCTGAATTTTATCACATTCACAAATTTTGGCCAGACGTAAAAGAAAAAGACCTTAATGAAGCATGGGAATATTTTATTCACGCAAGAAGAAACAAAGGCAAATAATAAAAAAAATTTACCAAAATAATATTTTTATTGAAAAACTCATTTTGCTAAAACATTCTTTTTACTGCTTCTACTGCCCTTACTGAAAATTCTTCAGCACGTGCTTCTGCTTGTTGCATGTTCATTCTTGGACCTGAAACTCCATAGCCAACAGGTTTATTGTACTCAAGTGAAAGTTGAGAAATTTTTTCAGCAGAAGTAAAAGCGACAATTTCGTCATGAGAAGTTTCACCTTGAAGAACCGCGCCAAGAACAATCGCACAATGAATTTCTTTTTTTGCAAGCAATCTTTTCAAAGGCAGAGGAATATCAAAAGCACCAGTTACTCTTACAATTTCAGTTATTTTGAAACCTTCTTTTTCAGCTGCTTTTTTCGCATACTCGAGCATTTTTTCTGATAGTTCTTTATGGAAATCAGCTAAAACAACACCCATATTCATGTTATCACAACTCCAACTGCTTTTCATTCGCAAAGCCCTGTCTTTCCCCTGCTCCTGCTCTTTTTGAAAGCTCTTCAGGTTTGAAAAGAATCCAAAGCAAATTTATAGCATGTTTTTCTGCTCGGTTTCTCATTACTTTTGCAAGCTCAAAATCATCTTTCCCTTCATCAGCATGAACAAAAACCTCAAGCACTGTTTTGCGGGTCATTAATTGTATTTGTTGAATACCTATTGATGCTTCATGAGCACATGTTTTGTCAACTTTTTCTTTGCCGGGCATTCCTAAAGCAATTCCAACTTCACAGCCAGATTCTAATAAACGAAGCATTGCAACAGGAATGTCTTTTATTCCAGGTACTGTTTCTTTTGTGATTTCAATCTCCCACTCATTCGCCTCAGCTGTTTGTGTAAGCATTTCAACAGCTACTTTCCCCATGTCACCACGGCAAAACATTGTGTCCACAACTGCAATTTTTGTTTTCATTCAATCCCTTCTTCAAATTACTCCTTTGTTATTTCTACTTTTGACCCATTTGTTAGTTTCATTTTTTCACGCAAATTTGAATCTGCAATAATTTCAATAATATTTTCAGAATGATGTGTTCTTAATGGAAGAATCGCAATTGCACTAACAGTTTTGTTGAGTTTACATGGCCAGCAATCTATTGCTCCAAAAGAACGGTCCTTTGTTCTGAAACCGTCAATTCTTATAGGCGGTTGTGAAATGAAAATTCTTTTTTTTGCAGAATTAACTTCAATGTTAAGTGTACCAGGATAAATTTCAATTCCGAAAACACTTTTGAAAATTTTTTTGTACTGGGGCAAAGAAGTGTAATATTTTCCTTCACCCGCACCTTCAACAACCTTGCCTTTAAGCGTTATTTTGTTTTTTGAAAAAATATCTTTTAATTCAAAATAAAATTTTTCAATCTCTTTCCTTCCAAAATCAGTAAAAGAAATTTTTGTACCTACATTTGAGGCAACCCTTAAAATAATTCCATCCGATTCTAATTCCCTTAATTTTCGAGAAATTGATTGCTGAGAAAAACCAGTTACTGAAGCAAGTTCTGAAGTTGAAAATGAAACCTGTTCAAAAAAACATTTTTTTGCAAGAATAACAGCTAATTCAAGATTTTCATATTTCATACAAAAAAAAGAAAAGAATTACTTAAAAATGTGATGCTTACCAAAAACGAGTAGTTAAAAAAATGAATACAGAATTTAAAAAAAATTAATGCGAGAATTAAATTCGCATTTACTTTTTCATTTGTTCAATGTAAATGCTTTGCGAAGGAAAAGCGAAATTTAATTTTGCTTTTTCAAAACGCTTTTTGATTTCCATGTTTACTTCACTCATTATCTCAAATTTTCTGTCTTGATCTTTGATGAAATAAACAAACCAAATGTTAAGCGAAGAGTCAGCATATTCTTTGAATACTGCCCTTGGGTCTTTTTCGCAATCTTTGCGTTCATTAATTATATCTTTCAGAGTTTGCATTGCTTTTTGCATTTGCGCATAAGAAGTACTGTAAGTAAGCCCAAGAGTCACAGATACCCTCCTGCTTGGTTCTGAAGAAATATTTAGAATTACATCCTGAACTACCTTTGAATTTGGAAGAGTGTTAAGGCGTCCATCCCAGTCTCTAATTCTTGTGTTTCTTAATCCTACTGTTTCAACATTTCCCTCAATTCCTGAAGTTTTAATTGCATCTCCAACAATAAAAGGTTTTGAAATGAAAATAGTCAATCCCCCAAACATATCTTCTACTGTTTTTTGTGCAGCAAAAGCAACTGCTAAACCTCCAATTCCAAGACCAGCTATTAGAGGAAGAACATCGATTCCAAAAGAAGAAAGAATAATTACAAAAGAGAGAAGCACAATACTCGATTTTGCGAGTTTGCTTAAAATAGGAATCATTTGGTCATCTAATTTAGATTCTGTTTTATTTGAAAGAGGAATAACAAAATACTCAATTATTGCATCAACAAGTTTCAACGCAAAATAAGTGATGTCGATTATTATCAATGCGTTAACAGCACTTAGAAAATTATTCTTAATGAATTCGACATCAGGGCTTAGGAACTGATAGCCAATAAAAAGTCCTACAATAAATCCTGCAAAAAGCATCGGCAATTGAATTGCCTCAAGCATTACATCATCAAAGTCTGTTTCTGTTTTTGATGTAAGCTTTGAGCCATATTTAGTGATAATGAAAGATAATATTTTAGTAGCAAGAACTACGATAATTATTATTAAAAAAAATAAAATGTAC
This sequence comes from uncultured archaeon, assembly GCA_964394025.1. GTDB lineage: Archaea > Iainarchaeota > Iainarchaeia > Iainarchaeales > Iainarchaeaceae > PCWY01. The sequence goes on from CAYMWD010000053.1 coordinate 3,319, forward strand.
TGTTCAAGAGTTGAGCCAAAGTATCTTGGACCTGTGCTGTTTGCAAAGAATGCTGCAATGTTTTGGATTATTGGATTTATTGATTCAAGCATGTGAGAATCTATATGCGTTCTTTATTAAAAAAGATTTCCTGAATTTTAGGTAAGAAGAAATATTTACAAAACAAAAATAAAATTTGTAAATCTTCATTTAATTGACCACAAGGTTAAAAAACCCCAAAAAGGAGATGTTAACCTTTATATTCCTTTCGTAAATAGATTAAGTATTGTTATTCTTTACACAACGATTTTTTGGTGGCGGTTTTATTTACAGGCATTTTCCACGTGAGTATGCCTTATCCAGCCATAAAATCGGGATAATATTGGGAGTTTGATTCGATTGGGGCTTGAAACAGTAGAAGAACATTTTTTGGTGCCGAAGCACGAAATAGTACCTGAAGATAGAATAAAAGAACTTTTAACTAAATTCGGCCCTAATGACCAAATATTTCCACAAATTTTAAGAGATGATCCTGCTGTTGTTGAAATTGGCGCTAAAAGAGGCGATATCATTAAAATTTCAAGAAATAGCCCTACAGCTGGAAAAAGTGTTTATTACAGGGTGGTTGTATAATGACTGACGGTTGGGCAGTAATTAATTCATATTTTAGGGACAAGAATATTGCCCAAATGGAAATTGATTCATTTAATCAGTCTGTTGATAAGAAACTTGAAGAAATTGTAAAAGAAAATGAGGAAGTAATTCCTAAAATTGAAGAAGTTAGAGTTGAATTTGATACCATCGAAGTTTTGAAGCCTAGAATTGTTGAAGCTGATGGTTCACCTAAAAACGAATTTTATCCACTTGAAGCAAGGTTCAGAAACAGAACTTATGCTGCACCAATTTATCTTACTATGAAACTTCTTAGAAGAGACGTTGAACAAGATAGAAAAAAAACTTACATCGGTGATTTGCCTGTAATGGTTAAAAGTAATCTTTGTTGGTTGAATGGTAAAACTGATGAAGAACTTGTACAGATGGGCGAGGATACAAAAGATTTTGGTGGTTACTTTATTGTTAATGGTTCTGAAAAAGCATTAATGACTCAGGAAGTTCTTGCTTCTGATAGAGTTATTGTTTCAGAACAGACTGATAAAATTGTTGCAGAAGTTATTTCAACAAAAGGAGCATTTAAAGGAAGAGTAAGAATCATAAGAAGCCCAGATGGTATTCTTAGTGTTACTTTCCCTGCATCACCTAGAAAATTAAAACTTTTTGTACTTTTAAAAGCACTTGGAATTAAAACAACTGCTGCAATCAAAGACGCTTTTTCAGAAGACCTTGAAATTCAAAATGATGTTTTAGTAAATCTTGAAAATTTACTTGTAAAGAGCGAAAAAGAAGCCCTTGATAAAATTGGTAAATTTGTTGCACCTGGGCAGGTTGAAGAATATAGATTAAGAAGAGCTCAGGAAGTTATTGATGCATTCTTGCTTCCTCACATTGGACAAGAACAAAAAGACAGACTTGCTAAAGCTTACTATTTGGTTATGATGGCTACTAAGGCTGTTGAAAGAGCATATAATTTAAGGGGCGAAGATGACAAGGACCATTATTCTAACAAGAGACTTGAATTATCAGGTAAATTAATGGAACACTTGTTTAGGTATTCATTTAAATATTTCATTAAAGATTTAAAATTCCAGATTGACAGGACCGTTACAAGAAGAAGAAAACTTAATATTTCAACTATTGTAAGACCTGGAGCAGTTACTGAAAGAATCAGATTTGCTATGAGCACAGGAAATTGGATTGGTAGAGCAACAGGAGTAAGCAAATTTATGGACAGAGTAAATTTCCTTTCACCACTTACTGATTTAAGAAAAGTTAAAAGTCCTCTTGACAAAAACAGAGAACTTTATGAAGCAAGAGATGTTCATGGAACTCATTGGGGTAGACTTTGTTCAATTGAAACACCAGATGGACCTCAGTGTGGTTTGGTGAAAAATCTTTCAATGCTTGCTGAAGTTACAACAGAAGCTGATGAGGAGCCAGTAGAAAAACTCCTAAAAGACATGGGAGTTAAACTAAAGTAGGTGGAAATTATGGCATTAAAAGCATCAAAAAGCGCAAAAGTTTACATTAACGGAAGACTTATTGGATTCCACCCTGACCCAGAAAAACTTACAAAAGAAGTTATTGGAAGAAGAAGAGAAAGTAAAATTGCGAGTCAAATTAATGTTGCTTTCCACGAAGACACTAATGAAGTATACATAAACACTGATGCAGGAAGAGTTCAGAGACCTCTTTTTGTTGTTGAAAATGGAAAACCAATTATTACTGAAGAGCATATAAAACAGCTTAAAGAAAGAAAACTTACTTGGGATAAACTTATTGAAATGGGGCTTATTGAATATTTAGACAGCGAAGAAGAAGAAAATGCTTATATTGCTGCTGATGACAATCATTTAACAAAAGAACACACTCATTTAGAAATTGAGGGCGCAGCTATTTTCAGTATTATCAGTAGTATGGTTCCTTATCTTGAACATAACATGGCTGGAAAGGTTTTGCACGGTGCTAAAATGTTCAAACAGGCACAAGGTTTCGGTACAAGTAACATGAATCTTAGAACTGATACTGAAGGATTCTTTTTGCATTACCCTCAGAAATCAATTGTTAAAACAAAAACAATGGATGTTATTGGAATTAATGAGAGACCACAGGTTCAGAATTTTGTTGTTGCGATTATGCCTTATGGTTTCAATATTTTGGATGCACTTGTGTTGAATAAAGGCGCTGTTGAAAGAGGATTAGGAAGAAGTGCTTATTTTAGAACTTATGAAGCTGCTGAAAACAGATACCCTGGTGGGCAAATTGATAAATTTGAAATACCTACTGAAGAAACTGGAGGTTATCTGGGCGAGGAAGCTTATTCAAAACTTGGCGAAGACGGGCTTATACAAATTGAATCTTACCTTGGCGAAAATGACGTTCTTATTGGCAGAACATCACCTCCAAGATTCCTTGAAGA
>CAYMWD010000054.1:0-6324 GCA_964394025.1 uncultured archaeon
ATGCTCTTTTTATAACCCCTCTTAGATTTGATAGCAAAGCAGCATTTACCAGAATAGTTGAAAAAGAAAATACAGCAGCACCAATAACTCATGCTTTGTTGAAACAGGAATCACTTTTTGTACATACAATTGATTACCGTGAAAAAGAAGTTATTTCGGTTACTAAATATATTGAAGACGGAGATTTGGGTCTTGTAGTAAAAATTGATAAAGACGAAGCTTTTGAATCAAAAAATAATATAATTGAATTTATTTTTATTAGCATTAGCATAGTTCTTTTACTTTCAATTATTTTTTCATTTATTCTTGCGAGTTTTATAAGCAGCCCTATTAAATATTTGAATAAAGAAATTGAAAAAATTTCTAAAGGCGATCTTAGCATTGTAATTAAAAAAAGCAATATTGAAGAAATAAATTTACTTACTGAATCAATTAACCGAATTCTTGCAAGCATGAAACTTGCAATACTTCGAACAGGAATAAGCAAAACAGATATTGGTATTGGGACTGCAATTAAAGCAAAGCACGATGCAGAAGAAAAGTACAAAGTTATTTTTGAAAATGCAGGAGAAGGAATAATGATTGTTGATTCTACAACATGGAGAATAAATTCAGTAAACAAAAAAGCATGTGAAATGAGCGAGTACACAGAAGATGAACTTATAGGCTCTGAATTAAGAAAACTTTACGAGCTAAAAGAAATCCCCAAAGTAATTAAACTTATTGCAAAATTCAAAGAAAAAGGAGAACTTGAAGAAGAAATGCATCTTCTTACAAAAACAGGTAAAATAAAAAATACTATTGCAAGTATCAGAAAAATACGAATAGACGACAAAGATTATGCATTAGGAATATTTAGAGATATTAAATAAATTTATTCTAAAAAGCGCCAATTAACATTTCCGTTTCCTGAAACACCTAAATAATTTGCTAATTCTTGGCTTAAATCAATTCCAGCACCGTTGCTTGGAGGATAATTACTTATAGAGCGAGGATTGCATGAAGGCCCTTCGTTTGGTTCAAAACTTTCACCTTTATGAGTTTCAGCATATGGCCTTGCTGTTCCAAAAACATAACTAGAATCAGCTACACAGAATGGACCTAAGTCAACTACGTATGCTTGCTTGCATTTTGTTCCTGATGTGTCACATACTTCCACTGTTTTTCTAAGTGAACTTCTGTCAGGCAAAGCAACACAATATACAACTGAACAATTTTCTCCTGAAGCATTCGCTTCTGATGAAAAATCATGCCTTGTAGCATAAATATTATTGTGCCAACCGCTAGAAGAATTATTTTGAGTGCCATCACTTATATTATTTCCTTGAGAAGAATTGTTTGCATATTCATTTTGTGCAAGAGGTGTATCCATACCAGTAATATACCTTATTTGTTTTGGTGCATTTTTTGAATAGTATTCTGCAAGAGCATCAGCTAATTTTGCAGCAGCATTAGCTTGATTTTGAGAATTAAAAAGTTTTTCTCTATCTGAAGAATTATTTATGAATCCTGCTTCAATAAGAACCGTAGGTATTTTTTGTGAAGTCATTACAGTAATACATTGTGTTGCTGATGAACATCTCCCAATATCACTGAATGTTTTTACAACTTTATCAGAAATTCCAAATCCATTTGCAACAGGACCTACAATAACATCCGCAACTTCTCTGCTATCAGGATAAGGAGTAAAGAATCTATCTTGTGCATAAATTTCTGTTCTAGATGGAGCTGTGCTTGCTGAGTTTGCATGAATACTCAAAAACAAATCAACATTTTTTGAATCAGCCATTACTTTTCGAGAATAATTTGAAATGCAAGTAGTATCATTTTCTCTTGTCATATAAACAGTAAACCCTCTTGCTTCAAGTTCAGCTTTTACTTTTTTTGCAAATTCTAAATTAAAATCTTTTTCTTTATATCCTGCTGATGTTGCACCTGATGCACCACATCCATGTCCTGCATCAACAAGTATTGATGCGGAAGCATTTGCACTTGAAACTCCCGAGCTTCTTTCAGTTGCTATTTTTGCATAACAACAAGCATTTGCAAGCGGGTTCATTGTTATTTGTGCATCTGAAGGATCATCTGTACCTGTGATTGCGGTTATTTTTGGGTCTTTTCTGCAAACACTTGTTTCGGATGGGCTTAATTGCATTAAACCTTGAGATTGGAATGTACCATCATTATACCCATCAAGAGCATAAGGATTTGAGCCAGATGACCTTATTCTCTGTGAATATTCATTGTCTTTAACATCATCTGTACCATAAACCACTGCACAAGAATCAGCCATTTTATCTATTTCTTCTTGAGAAATTGGCTGTAATAAATCATAAAATTTCTGTTCTTCAGGAGTCATTCCAATTTCTTGTTCAGCTTTTGTATCAATTTCATTTATTTTACCACTCATATCTTCTGCTGAATTGAAATTCATATTTTCAAACGCATTGTAATATTCTTGTCCTTTTGCTGACTCTTCCTGATTTATTGGAGCAGAACCAGCCATAAGTTCAGGGTCAAGAGGTAAGGTTTGTGTTCTTTTTGGTTCTACTGGTTCTACTTTTGGCAAAGCACAAGAAGCATAATCCATTTTTTCTTCTTCCAAAGAATCTTCACCAACTGAAACATAATTATTAGAAGTTGATTCTGTTTCACAAGAAGGTTTTGAAGAATATGTTTCTTCAAGTTGATCTTGTGTTGCTTTTTTTCTTTCAAAACAATCAAAAGTAAACATACTGTTTGAAGTGTATTTTATTTGAACTATTCCTTCTCTATTTTCAAAATTTTCTTTTCCTGCTCCAGTTTCAATATAATTTTGAAGTTCTTTTATTTCTTCAGGAGTAAGTTCAACAGGAACTCCTTCACTTGTGTTAAATGCTTTAATTCCGTTTTCTGCAATTTTTAAAACTGGTCTTTCATCTTCCCTGAATTTTGAAATTATTCTGCCCAATAAACCTTGCCCTGCTTCTTGACCAAATCTTTGCACATTATCTTTGTGTCTTTGATAAACGTCTTTGAATGTACTCCATTCATATGCATTAAATGAGTTCTCAGTTTTTTCTGAACAAATATTGTAAAGAATTTCTGCTTTTTCGGATTCAATTTCACTTTCTTCTGAAATGTCGCCTCCTTCAGCTCTTGAATCCTCTATTTCAAGAGTAACAAATCCTTCAGGCAAGCGTACGTTCTTAAAAGTCCACAAAAGATTTGAAACTATTGTTTCTTCTTCTGCAAGACCTACAGTATAAATTTTTCCAACATCTACTACAGGAACACCATCTAAAAGAACAGCAAAGTTTTCGCCTTCGCTTTTCAAGGTTATTGCTGCAGAAACCATTTGTTGAAGGAAATTAATTGATAATGAATCTTGGAATTCGCTTGTTTTTACTTTTTGTCTTCCAATTTTTTCTGTTTCAGAATTTGTGTTCAAAAGAAGAACATCATTTTTAGATTCGGAATCCGAAGGATCAATGTGATAAATACATGCTCCCCCTCTTGAAACCAATTCATTAAGTTCAATATCGACAGTTCTTTTGAGGTTTCCTGAAAATAAATAGTAACGAGAATCTGCATTAAAAATTCTTTTTTCACTACAAACCTCTTCGACCATTTCTTTGTCAATTATTTTGTATTTTATTTCTGCATTAGTTTATTCTGAAAGAGCACAATCTGAATTTGTTTCTTCTTTTTCAGGTTCAACAATCGTAAGGTTTGGATATTCTTGCCACATTGCACGAGCAATATTTTTTGCTGAATTTCCTACAAAACAAGTAGTTTCAGGAGTAAATCTAATTGGAATTGTTGCTAATTTTTCTTCACCTGATTCTTGAACACCTGATTCAGTTGCATAAGGGTAATTTGAATATATTTTTTTGATATCAGTATCAAGGTCCTGAAACTGGTCAAATAAATCTACTCCTTCTTCAACCGGTGCAGAGAATTTTGCAAAAACTATTTCTCCTTTGTGTTCTTTGAAATCTAGTATTTCTTCAGGAATATCCTCAGGCATATCTGCAACATGAATTATATTTCCAAAAGAGAATACTTTTTTGCGGAACGCTTTTGTGAAAAAATCAGGATGTTCTATTGCAATTGAATAATATTCTCCAAAACGCAATGCTAAATCAACATAAGCTGGTTTTAATCTTGTTGCCGTGCAAAATTCATTTAAACAAGATTTGAAATCAACATTCTGAGCAGAAGCATTTACTGGTGCAATTGGTTCTTCTTTTAATATTTCTTCAAGTTCTTTTCCCAATGGTTTTATTGAACTCCAAGGAGATGTAAGAGAACGGTCTGAAACTCCCGACAAGCTGAGAGTCATAAAAGGAGATTCTTTTATTTCCCATTTTGTAAAACCCGAAGCAGGTATTTTTGAATCATTTCTTTGCTCTTCGAGAAATATTGAATCTTCATTTTCATACTCAAAAGAAATAAATGACGCTTCAAGTTCAAGCTGATTGTTGTTTACTGCAAAAAGAGGTTTTTTTACATTTGAGCCTGACCATTCATTCTGTTGTATAAATGAAAGAGTATTGCTAAAGTAAAAGTCATCAGGATTAACTCTGTAATCTCTCTTAATCGTTAATGGTATTGAAACTGTTTTTCTTCCACCAGAAGTTGAAAGCCATTGGTCGGGTTGAATTACAAGTAATGCACCAGTAAAATCAGCAGTTGTTCCTGCAAGTTCTTCAGGGACTAATTTTCCTCTACTTTTTATAACAGAAGTAAGATCGATGATGAGTTTTATGTTAAAAGGTTCTTCGCCTTTTTTTTCGCTAGGAGTTATTTCTATTGAATAATAATCAGGCGGAATTAATCTAAATTCTCCTGAAGAAGATGGTTTTGCAAGGTATACTTTTGCTTCAGAATCATTTTCAAAGAAAATATAATTATCCTTTGTAATGGGAGTAGGAATATTTTCTTTTACAAAATACTCTCTTGAATCATCTATTCCAAAATAAACATTTTCAAATTCAAATTCAAAATAAGGCATTACCTCCGAGTAAAGGTAAGTGTACTCTTTTGAAGAAACTCCTGAAAGTGATGCTTTAAGATCTTCTGGAGTTTCGGTTTCATTATCAGTAACAATTGTAAAAGCTTTTTCATAATACTCTGGAACTGAAATTGTTTCGCCTTTGTTTTTTTGTTCTGCTTTTATTTTCAATTTATATTTGCCCTGAGTGTTTTCAAGCGAAGATGCATCAAAAACCCAACTTCCAGCAAATTGACCTTCGTTCTTTTTTGAAATTGAATAAGTGCCTACTGTTTTATTTGAAGGATTAACCAATTCTACTTGTGTACTTTCAATTTCATGCTGTGCAAAAAAACGCATTTCAATATTTTTTTTGCCCGATTTTCTTGCAGTATCAACATTGTAAGTGTCTGGAGTTACTTCCATTAGAATAATTGGATGCTCAGATAATTTTTCAATTTCATCATTACTCCCAAACCCGAATATTTTTTTTGCTGCAGAAAAAATTTTGTCCTTTGTTATTTTGCTAAATTTTTTCACTTTTCCAAAAACTTTTACAGTAAGCCCGTTTTTGTATGTTTCACTAAAAGCTTCTGAAATTGATTTTCCAGTAAATGTTGCACGTATTGATTTTACCCCGTCAATTATTGCTGCAAGAACAAGAAGAACACCCATTGATGTGCCTACAAAAAACTTTGCTTTTGTTCCTTTTTCTTCAGGAATATCGCCAAAATAAACTGTGTTTTCAAAATCAATATCATCAGAATTAAGTATTTTTTCAAATTCACCAAGGTGTGACATTGCATACCCAAGTTTTTCTTCAACTAATTGCACTTCTACTTTAGTTAATTCTTCTTCAGAATAAATTGAAAGTAATTCTAAGAAAATTTCTCTATCTTCAACATCAAACGAATAATAAGTGTCTCTTGGAATCATAAAATTTACAGTTGCAGAATTACTATTTCTTGGAAAAGACATTTTTATTTCAGCAGAATCAATAGTAGAATTAATTTCGGTCATTAATATTGGGTCATCAACAATAAATTCTGTTGATTCAGTAGAAATTAATTCAAAATCAAGTGATGAGGTAGCAAGAGATTTTGGAATAATCGTAAAAAGCATTACATTGATATCATAAAGATTGTCAAAATAAACTTCTTCATATTGTGAACCAGAAAAAACAGATATTTTTCTTTCAATATTTGGATTACCATAAGATGCAGAATAAGCATTTTCAGCTTTTTCTGAAAAAAGCATTATAACTGCAATAGAAGAAATCAGAATCAGAACAAAAACGAACGCAAGGGTTATTTTTTCATTGCTTATTTTTTCAGAAAAAGGAATATTCA
>CAYMWD010000055.1:0-6267 GCA_964394025.1 uncultured archaeon
AAAATTTTGTTTCTGCATACTGGCCCATTAATGTTCCTGCAAAAAAAAGAAGCACAAAAGAAAATTTTCCTGAAAAAGAAGATGAAATAAAAAATATTCCTAATGTAAGAACAATAAGTCCAAAAGTGCCGGTTAAAAAACTGTTAATTGAATTTGGAAAAAAATAGGTAACACTCAATATTCCAAGGATATAAAAAATAATTCCAAGACCGACATTAACGATTTTGTCAATCATTTGCTCACTTTTATGAAGTAACTTTGGAGAATGCTCCAGCGTTCCAGTAAAGATTTAGGTTTCCGTTATCAATATTCATACAAACCTTAGCGTTTTCTTCTTTATCTGCATTAATCATTGAAAGCAGATTCTTTAGATTATATACTTTGTAATAAGCTTCTCTTAATGCATTGCTGTTAAGCTGTATTGTTCCTTTAGTTGAAATATTTCCAAGTTCTGTTCCTGTAATAAGTTCTTTTGCTTTAAAGCTCCCAGAAACTTTTATGCAAGGGATATTAATTTCTGATGTTAGTCCTTCACCGCCAATTTGATTAGGAATAAATACTACTGATGAATAACTAGATGTTCCTTGTTTACTTCCCTCTACAACAATTCCTTCATACTTGGTTATGTCATTTCCTTTACATAAGTAATAAACCTCATATTCTGTTGTGCTAAGTGTTTGATCTTTTCTATTTTCAAGTGCATCTTCTAGTACTAACCATTCTTTTCCTAATTGAGTATTCGCATTATTTGTTTTGAACCTAAATAAGAATCCAGCTTTATCATCTTTGCTTCCTTTGTTTATTGATGCTGTAAGTTTTATTGGATCCGAATGGCCAAATTCAAATGTACTGTCATTTAGTGAAAGAATCTTTCCTGTGGAAACATCAGTGTAAGTGTTTTTGTAGGTAAATGCTATTTCTTTTCCGCCTACTTTTTCTGAAATAACAGGAGAACCTTGCTTGTCATTTATATTGTAATTATTAAAGTAAACAAGGTTTCCTTTTTCGCCTTTGAAACTTGTCCCCCATTCAACATCTCCATCAACAGGCATTTTGAACAAAGGATTTTGAGCGTACTCTGAATTTATTTCTGAAAGACTTTTTTCAGATGTAAATGAAACTTTAGTTTGTTCTGTTGCAGTTGCATTAGTTGTCCATGATGTATTTAGCAATACTTTGTATCTTCCTGCTTCAATTTCTTTTGGAGTTTCATTAAATGCAAGTTTATTTTCTCCTAACACAGCACTATATTTTGTATTGAATTTTTCAACAAATTCATTCGCGTATTTATCGCTCATTAAGTACATTATTGGTTCAATATTTTTCACGTGGAATTCGAAGAAATTACTATAACCTTCAACTTTGTAAGATTCACTCCATTTTCCTTTTTTCATAATTTCTTTCTTTATTGCATCGCTTAAAGTATCAACATTCTTTGCAGTAACTTTCCATTTTCCTTTTGCATTAAGCTCTTCAAGGAACTGAGTTGTTAGTTCTTTAGCTTCAGTGCTTGTTCCAATAGTACATTTTACTGAAGTAGTTTTTGTGCAGTCTTCTACTGCAAGTATTGCAGTGTGGAATCTGTTGTATTGTGCAAGTGTAATCGCATACCATTTATCATCTATTTTTTGCACTTGATCAATATCTGCAGGTGTTTTGTATGCTTTTGTCGCAGTAGTGGTAATCTTGGCTGAATCCCAGTCGCTTACTTCAAGAACAACATCTACTCCTGTAAGTTCAGTTTCTTTGAGCTTTGCCATAAGTGCAGTAATTACACTTTTAGTATCTGTGGTTATTGCAAGATTATGTGCATATGCATCAGCATTTCCTGCAGTGTTCACTTCTTTTCCTTGCAGTTTTGAAACATTTGTGCTGACACTTTCGTCAATTCCTTCTGCATCAATTTCAATAAGCTTTCCGTCTGCTCCAATGAAGTATGAATCGCTTCCTAATTTCTTTTGTTCAAGCACATATCTAAACATTTCTTTTGAATTCTTAATGTCTAATGAGCAAAATCCTGCAACATTGCATGTGCCTTGTTGCCCTGTGCTTGTTTTAAGTTCTTTAATTATTTTCTTCTGTTCAGCAATTTTATCTCCAAATCCAATTGTTGATTGCACTGCATCACAGAACCAAGGAGCATTTTCTCCGGTCATTTCTTTTTCTGTTTCACCATCTTTCTGCAAAGCATCACATGCTGTTTTTGACACTTCGCTTAATCTCCACTCATAATTAATATGTTGTAAACCATATTTTTGGAATACTGCTGTTCCCGCTTCGCCTTCAGCACAATCAAATGTGGTGTTTGTTCCAGTATCTGGGTTTATTACTGGGTTTGTTGGTTCAATATTTGGATCCTTAGCAATATTGATTTTAATTGGAAGTCCTGCAAGTGAACTTATTGCTGGCTGAACTCTAGTTACTTTTCCAATTGGATTTTCTCTGAATTTGACTTCGTCTCCAGTCCAACCATTTCCTCCTTTACCGCTTTGAGTATCAAAGCTTATGATAAGCTCTTGTTTGCCGTCCATTCTTATAAGCATTTTTAATCCTGTTTTAGCATCCTCAAAGTACATTGGAGTTATTTCTGAGAGATAATCATTAGGCCCGCATCCGCCTACCTCTTTTCCTGTTTTAGGGTCTTTTTTAGCGATTATAAATAATCCGCCGTTATCTTTTGTTTTATAAATTTTATTCCAAGGCAAACTACTGAAATTTCTTGTGAAATCAAGTGCATCTTTATTTATACAATTTTCTGGTTTCCAACTAGCATCACCTGTTCCACCTTCTACTCCCTGGTCAAGTTGGTCAATCCATTCAAGTGCATTCCAATAATCTTTAATTGTCATAGGGAATGAAGTTGTTTTTGTTCCTCCATAAGGTGCTGTAAAATTAACTCTCAAATTCACATTTGCCATTATTGAATAATATCCTGATGTTAACCAATATCTTAGATTTCCAACATTAGAATATTGATTATTTTCAAAGAATTTAGCTTCTGGAGCAGTATTTCTATATTCTTTCAATGCTTTTACTACTTCAAATTTGATTGTTTGAGTAACCTTTCCATTAGATGAACTATCAAAGCTTTCGTCTATTGCAGACCAACTTTCAATCATTTCTCTAAATCCTGCATCTTGATTAGTAGGTGTTGCAGTTGCTTGTCCTGAGAAATTTATAGTATTATTACCAAAGTCAAGGAATACTCCTTCGTTATAACAAGTATTCATTATTTTCAATTCAACTGGTTTTCCAAAAAAGTTATTGAAATTAAGAGTTCTTGATGGGGATACTGAAATACAATCTCTGTAATTCTTTGTTGCTTCATTTACAACATTAACATAAACGGTTTTAATTTTAGTTGCTCTTTCTTTGCTGTCAGTAGGTTTTGCAAGAATATCCATTGAATATCTTCCAAAGAAATTTGTAGCCTCAATACCAATGTCTGCTTCGTCCCCTGGTCCAAGAGTGATTGATTTTTCAATTGCAGTAATTCCGGGTTGTGCATCAAAGTCAATGTCAACTGATGTTTCACAATTATTTCTTACTGGAATTGACGCGGTTCCACAATTCCAAGACATGTTTGCCTGTGGGCTAAAACCAGCTGATTGCCCCATTCCGTATTGGCTTCCGCCTCCTAAATACATTTGTCCGCTTTGGTAAGAGTTAGGTGCGTAGCTTCCTGCATAATCATAATAACTATCTCCGTAAACTGAGTTTCCTTGATATGCATCTCCAATATAATTAGGCAAGCCAGTTCCATAACCATATTGAGTTGAATAAGGATCATATGCTCCGTAGCGTGAATTACTATATTGTGAAAATTGTCCGCCGTAATTTCCATACCCTGTGTTGTAAGGACAACTATTAATTGTAATATCTCTATTTGTAATTACTTCAACACACTCTGCAAGATTGTTCACATTTGCTTGTAAATCAATTTTTTGAATAAGTTCTTGTTCTCCGTTTGCAGTCATATGCTCTGCTTTAAATTCAATTTTTGCATCCATTGCTCCACTTATAATGTCTAATGGTTTGAATGAAATTGTAATTGTTTCTTCTGAATTTTCAGGCAGAATATCTGCTATTTTTCTAAATCCCTCATTAAGTTCTACTTCATAACTATTTTCAATAGTACTCGAAACCATTAATTTTCCTATTACATTTCCACTTCCAGCAACAATTCTTGCGGATAAGTTTCTCAAAGCAACTTTGTCTGTTGAAGAATCACTATCTGAAACTTTGCATGAATTTGTAACTGTAAATTTATTGGTTGAATTATCTGTGGTTGAACTATAAATAGTCCATTCAGCAGGGAACACATTGAAACAATCAACATCATCTACTTCACTTCCAAATCCTATTGTTAATTCAAGAGGGATTGTAGCAATCCATGTTTTTTGGAATTCATCATTTCTTACATAAACATTAACTGCACCTGTGAGTTTTAGAGGTTCTGAAATTGCTCTTCCTTCTGCGGTAAGTCTTACTTTTCCGTCAATCAAATTATTACCATCAGGGCTGATTGTTGTTCCTTCAATAGGAGAATCAAATACGAATGTAGCAAATTCACTGAAATCATTACTTACTGTAATTTTTTCTACTTCAAGTGGAATCTGCGAGTAATTTTGAAGTCCACCATCGACTGTTTTATGGTCAGTCCCACCAACTGTAAGTGTAAGTTTAATTATTTCAGGATCAGAAACAAGTATGTTCGAAGAAACTTTAATTTCTTTTTCATTAGGTTTGTAACCTGTTTTTTCAACAAGAATTCCTACTGTAGCGCCATCAGCAGGAGAATTAAGTGTATAAGCATAAACTCCTTCGAAATCAGTTTCACCATTTGCAATAACAACGCCATCCATCATAATGCTTACTCTTGCATTAGTAATAGGAACACTTCCGTTGAAATCTGAAGCCCTAACAAGGATATTATTGTTTATTAGCGGAACAATAACTTTAGGCAAAACATCAACGCTTAACTCCTCAGCAGGCTCAATAATGATTTGCATATTTTTTCTATAAACTTCACTTGCTCCCTCGCTTCCTGAAGTAATAGTAAATTCAATAGGCACAGTTCCCTCTTTCTTTGTCTCAAAAATAACTTCGCCTCTTACAACAGAGTCTTTTGAAATATCTCCCAATCCAACAGTAAGTTCAGAACCAACTCCTTTAGCATCTCGTGTATCGCCTGAAGGTGTAGTAATATTATATGAAATAATTGCAATACTGCTTGTCTTATCTTTCACCATTAATTGTGAAGCACTAAAAGGTGTTTCCGAAACACTTGAAATTTCAAATGCAATTCTGTATTTGTTTGCAACTTGGCCAGTATAATTATCAATTATGCTTGTGGTAATTCCTTCTCTAATATCTTCTATTGAATATTGGGTACAAAAATCATTCATACAAAAACTCGAAGGTCCAACAGTGTATGTTCTTTTTCTTGCATTAGCATAAAGCCCCTGTTTTTCCCCTGAAGATTCAATTGAACCAAGTGAATTATCCGTTGGTTGTCTCAAATAATTTCCACTTTTTGCCCATGCTCTGTAAAACACATCAAGCAAAGAACCAATTTTAGCTTCGTCTCTTACTTGAATATCTACTTCAATTTCATAAATTCCAGAACTTGCATCTTTGAATGTAACATTAGACCATTTTGCATCTCCGCTAGTTAGGTGCTGCATATCTATTGTTTGGCCTTGAGTAGGGGTGTAAGAAGTGCTCTTTATTTCTTTATTAAAAGCCCCCCTAACATCGGTTATGTATAAGTTGTCTTGTTCAAGGATTGTATTTGTTTCTTTTCCAGTTCTTATATGAACTCCAGCTTCTTCGAATACTGCGCCTCTTGGGATTTTAAGTTTAAGTTTAGCTGTGTATCTTTGGCCTGCACTTAAAGCAGCGCTTCCTGATTCTTGTACAAGTTCGCCATCAATTGCAAGCCCTTCAAGTTCTATGTCAAATGATTGTACTTCTTTTTCAAGAACAATTCTTTGTTGGAGTGTAACATCTTTTTGCATATCTCTTGGGGTCGTTGTTGTTCTTGCAAATCCATCTGCATCTACAACAAAGAATATTGTTTTGTCAGCTCTTACTGCAACAACTTGTTTTCCATCAGCGTCTGTTGTTACTTCTTCAATTGTGCTAAAATCAGACATATTAACTGCTTTAACTACTGCGCCCACTAATGGGTTTCCTTCAGTATCAATTACTTCTGCTTCAATTTTTCCAAATCCAATTGGTAAAGTCATTTGTAAAACATTTTGT
>CAYMWD010000056.1:0-6261 GCA_964394025.1 uncultured archaeon
TTTCAAGAACATCCTTTCTTGCAATATCTCCAACGTCTCCTTTCATTACTTTAATTCCTCTATCCTCTAGAAGCTTAACCATTGCTTCTAAACTTCCAAGAGTGTTACTTCTTACTATTGGCCCAATAGCATCTGAATCAAATTTGATTCTGTGCAATTCTTCATCAATTTCTTTAATTGTTTCAGGTGATGCATGTCTTACAGGCGAACCGCTTATTGCTTCTTCCATTCCTGGCGCAGAAATTTTTACTCCTGCTGCAGCACGTACTTCTTTAACACTTCTAAATTTTTCAGAAGGATTTTTCATTTCATCAAGTGGCTTAGGTTCAAGAAGTGCTCTGATTTTTGTTGTGATAACACTATTTTTTCCACCAATTGCAATTTCTTCTCCAACTTTTAACATTCCGTCATAAATAATAACATCAATTGTTTTTCCTAATCCTTTTTCTTCTCTTACTTCAAGCACTGTTCCTTTGCAGTTTCCTTCTTGATGTACTTCAAGTTTTTTTTCCATATACTTTTGTGACAAACCAGAAAGGAACATTAATAATTCAGCAATCCCCATTCTTGCTTTTGCCGCAGTTGGAATAATAGGTATTTCTTTTGTAAAATCTTTAATTCTATCAAATCTTTCTGAAGGAAAACCTTTTGCATGAAGCTGTCCAACAAGTTCGTAAATTTTAGTATCAAGTAAAGTCATTGTATCTTCGCGTTGTTTTTGCATTGATTCAGAAGAACTTTCGCCATTGTTCACAGTCCATCCTTGAATAGTGTCACATTTATTGGCTGCAACTATAAATGGACATTTGTAACTTTTCAAAATTTCAATTGCTTCCACGGTTTGATCTTGTAATCCTTTATGAACATCAACAACAAGTACTGCTAAATCTGCAATACTCCCGCCTCTTTTTCTAAGATTTGTAAATGCTTCATGACCGGGTGTATCAATAAACAATAACCCTGGAATTTTAAGGTCAAATCCGTATTTTTTAATAATTGGCCCTGCAATTTTATAAACTACCTCAATTGGAACTTCTGTTGCACCAATGTGTTGTGTAATTCCGCCTGCTTCTTTTTCAGCAATCATTGTTCCTCTGATTGCATCTAGCATTTTTGTTTTGCCTGCATCAACATGACCAAGAACTGTAATTATTGGTTTTCGTATTGCCATAACAAATCACTTATTCCTGCCCTGTAGAGCCAAAGCCCCCTTCTCCTCTTGTTGTTTTATCAAGTTCTTCAACTTCTTCAATTTCAGGTTCTTCAATTTTGTTGAACACTATTTGACATATTTTTTTTCCTTTTTCTACTGTGTAATTTTCTTCGCCATGATTAATCAAAATAACTTTGACTTCCCCTCTATATCCTGCATCAATTGTTCCAGGAGTATTAACCATTGACAAGCCATGCTTAATTGCTAGTCCTGATTTTGGTCTTACTTGTGCTTCGTAACCTTTGTCAAAAGCCATTGCAATTCCAGTTCCAATAAGTTTTCTTTCGCCTGGTTTTAGAGTTGTGTCTTCGTTTGAGTAAAGATCAAATCCCGCATCTCCGTGATGTTCTATTTTTGGCATCTTGGCGTCCTGCGAGATTTTTTTGATCCTTACTTTCAACTAATCACCTACTCTTTTTCCTCTGGCGAGTACAATATTTCTGTGTCTATTTTTGGATATTCATGAAGTTCTTCTTCTTTGAAGAATCTTTTAATTTCTTTTTCAGCAGTTTCTTTGCTGTCAGAAGCATGAATTACTGTACTTTGGATGCTTAGAGAAAAATCTCCTCTAATTGTTCCAGGTGCAGCTTCAGTTCCTTCTGTTTGACCTGCAAGAGCTCTTACAACATCAACAACTCTTCTTCCTTGCAAAACCATGAGTATAGCCGGAGCTTTCTGCATGAATTCTTTTATTCCAGGAAAAAATGGTTTATCTGTAAGATGTGCATAATGGTCTTCGAGAATTTTATCATCAAGATGTTGCATTTTCATTGCAACAATCTGAAGACCCTTTCTTTCGAATCTATCCAGAACCTGTCCTGTCAGGCCCCTGTTGATACAGTCTGGCTTTATTATGACGAGTGTTCTTTCCATTACCATTATTTAGCACCCTCTTTTGCTTCTGCTGATTTTTTCTTAATCTCCTTGTCTCTGTGGTAAGCATTTGTCCACTTTGTTTTAGAAGGAGCTCTTTTCAGTTTGAGAAAATTTTTCTCGGTTTTAGTATTTTTGAACCAGTACACTGTTCCGTCTTTTTTCACGTACATGTGTCCTGAGCCTTTAGGGATTTCTTCGCCAGAAAATGAATCTTTAACCATTTTCTCACCTTGCCCTAATCTCTTTTGCTTCTCTTTCTGTTGATAGCAAAATGATTACGTCCCCTTTCTGTAGGTTCCCTTTGACATTTCTTCTTTTTACACGTCCTGCTTCTGGACCTTCAAGGATTTTACAAAGAACCTGAATTATTTCTCCATATACTCCTGTTCTGCCCAAGATTTGGACGACCTCTGCTGGTGTCCCTTTATCCATCAAAACACCTACTTAGCTATCTCCTGTAGCTTTTTTATGAAGTCAGCAAAATCTTTTTTTGTTTCGCCTTCATCAAGAACTGCAATTGCTGCGGTTCCAACTTCAATCCCTACAATTGCACCAAGTTCTTTTTTTGTTGCAACATAGCTGTAAGGTATTCGTTTTTCTTTGCAGATTAGTGGCAAGTGCATAACAATCTCTGGAGGAGAAACATCCTCTGCAATGAGAATAAGTTTTGCGTTTGCTCTTTCAGCAGCTTTAGTAGCTTCGTTACTGCCGATTTTTATTTTACCGCTTCTTTTAATTTTTTCTAGAATTGCTGCCTGTTTAGTTTTAAGTTCCTCAGGCACACTGAACTTTACATACTCTGCCATTAGATTGCACCTCCTTATCCCATTTAGGGAATCATCGTCATTGGCAAAAATCAGTACAAGATAGTACTTGAATTAATATATTAACTCCTCTGGAAGGCTTTAAAAAGGTTGAGTATTGAATACTTGTTCATTCATGACAAAACCAAGCAATTGGTCTTTTCTCAGAAACAGAATCTATTATGTAGAAACCCTTCTTTTCTAGCTGTAAATATTGGCCCTTATGTAGTTTTTGGTTTTCAATCATTCCCATTTCATCAGAATTGTCTGCATTTTTTACTACTAAATCAATTGGGTCAATTAGCCACGAAACCACTTTTTTCTTGTCTATTGTAGTTCCTGCAAATTCGCCCTGAATCACAAGTTCATTTGGGGTAGGTTTATTTGTAAGCCGAACATTAAACGCACCTCTAAGACGAAAAATAGCATCTTTAGCGCTTGAAATTTCGCTTTTCGAAACGTAAAATTCATTAATTCCTTGTCTAAGTGTCATTTTTTCGCCATCTTTTTCAGCTTCTAATGTATTGGGTAAATGTACTTCTAATTTCACTGGATCAGCCAGATATACTGTTCTTTTGGCTTCATCTGCAATAAGTTCTTTGTTATATGAAGCTAATTTGGCTTCAGATATATTTGCATCGCTTGTTGTTAATCCTGAATCAGTGATTATTTTCTTAAGTGCTTCTGGTTTGAATCCTTTTCTGCGTAATGCCTTTATTGTTCCTAATCGTATATCGTCCCATCCTTCGTATTTTCCTTCTTCAATTCCTTTGCTTATTTTGGATGTGCTAAGAACCATATCGCCTATACTCAATCTTCCAAAATGTACTGCATGAGGATATTTCCACCCAAAATATTCGTACATGTATCTTTGTTTGGTTTCGTTTTGAGAATGTTCCTGGCCTCTAAGAATAAATGTTACGCTCATTTCATGGTCATCAATTCCTGATTGAAACATATAACTTGGCCATACATGATAACCTTCTCTAATTCGCGGATGTTTTGGATGGTCAATTATTCTTGCTATCCACCAATCTCTTACAGATGGATCTGGATTTTGCAAATCTGTTTTAATTCTTAATACTGCTTCTCCTTCTTTTAATTCATTGGATAGCATTTTGTCAAATTCGCGCATTTGTTTTTCATAATTTTTTTCTCTACATGCGCAACCTTTTTTTTGTTTGATTAATTCGCGCCATTTTTCGCTTTCACATTTGCACACATACGCATTTCCTTGTTCAATTAATTTTCGCATATATTCAACATATTTATCTAATCGGTCTGATGCGTAATAAACTTCTTTAACTTCAATCCCCAACCACTCAAGGTCTTCTCTAAAAACTTCTTCTGCATTTTCAATTGGTTTTTTTATTTTTGGGTCAGTATCTTCAAATCTTAAAATAAATTTTCCATGGTATTTTTCAGCATACGCATAACTCAAAAAAGCAGCTCTTGCATTTCCTAGGTGAAATGGTCCATTAGGATTTGGTGCATATCTTGTAACAACGTCTTCGCCGTTTTCAGCCCAATCCAATTCCGGCAATCCTTCTCTTTCTGGTTTTGGTTTTAATTCATAACCTGATTCAAAATTAGAAAATGCTTCGTCAATTTCTTTTTTGTTCATTGAATTTACTTTTTTTATTGTTTCAATTACAATGGGCATTATTTCTTTTACATCTGTATCTTTATGCAGTGCTTTAAGTTTACCAATAAGCGGTCCAACTTCTGCTTTTCCGTATTGCTGTGCACTTTTAATTGCATATCTATATGCGTCTTCATTAATTGTCATAAGAAATAGATTAATGAGAAAAAAGGTTATTAATTGGTCAGAGCCTTCCGTCTCTGTGCATTGCGCCTCTTATTCTTGCAGCCATGTTTCCTAGTTTTTTTCTTGCGCTTAATGTAATTCTTTTAATTCTTCCAATTGGCGGTCTTTTTTTAATTTCTGGTTTTTTTACTTGATGTGGTCTAAATTCAGGCATTGTAAATCACTGTTTTTGTTTAAAGTTTCTGTCCCTGTTCCCATGCATGTTCAAAATATTTTTTAAATGTGTTTGCCATGTCTGGATTATCTGGCCAGATTGTAAAATGATATTCTGGTTTGTTTTGTGCAAAATCACTTAATGCAAGAATTACTTTTTTATCATCAATAATATAAGCGTTCATTCCGTGATCAAAACCTTTAACATCAATTCCTGCTTGGGAGTATTCTTTAAGTGTTTTATCGCTGCTTTCTGCAATTCTGCTGATTAATTTTATTTCAACTTTTCTTTGTGATGCATTTTTGATTGGATCTTTTAATATTGAATGGTCTTTTCCCATTCCTGTAAACGCAATTACTGAGTTTTGTGCAAGGTTTATTTCTTGTGCAAGAATTTTCATAAAATCATTTTTGTCTTTTACTTTCATTACTTTTTCATGAATCCCATTTGTACTTTCATTTATTATTGTGTCTTTTATTGTTTCAGCTTCTTTTTCAAGATTTGTAAGTTCTTGTTTTTTTTCATTAATTAAATTAGTAAAAACATTTTCAGGTTCAATAGCTCTGAATTTTTTTGGTCTTCCGTGAATTTCAATAACCAAATTCTTTTTTGTGAGTCTATCTAACACATCATAAACTCTTGTTTTTGGCACTTGTGATTTTCTAGAAATTTCAGGCGCTTCCGCTTCTTTAAGTGAAAATAATACTGAAAGAGTTTTAGCTTCGTATTCAGTTAACCCTACTTTTTCTAAAAGATTGCTTATCCCATCTGCCATTTTAACCACGTATTAATGTTATATTATTAGTAGCGCCTACCTATTTAAATTTACTGTTTACGGTTACGAAATTACTTATTTTGTTTTTTTGAAGTAATTATTGCCTTTTAATGCTTTTAATTGCTTAAAATAAGGATTTTTTGGCATATTATTGCCAAAAAACTAAGTATTATTGAAAAATAAAGTGAATTGAGGGTTATTTTGAAGAATTATCTTCTTCTTGGGAAGCGTGGCTTTCTATCCCATCTTCCTTTTTTCTCAAAACTCTTTTTCTCATCGCTATCTTTCATTTTATACTCAAAATCTTCAGTTGTTTTTGTAAACTCTGAATCGGATTTTATATCTCCTCTTTCTTTGAGTATTTCTTTTGCAAGAATCCAATAACCTAATGCAAGGCTTTTTCTTCCTTTATTGTTAATTGGAATTGCAAGATCGACATTTCTTAGCGAGTTATTTGTTGATGCCATTGCAACAACAGGAATTCTTATCCTTGTTGCTTCATCAATTGCTTGAGTGTCTGTTTCAGGTTCTGTTATAAGAACAACTTTTGGTTCAATAAATCTGTTTCCTTGAGGGTTTGTGAATGTGCCAGGAACAAATCTTCCTGTAATG
>CAYMWD010000057.1:0-6115 GCA_964394025.1 uncultured archaeon
TATTGAAAATAAAGATTATGAAATTATTGTGGGCTCTAAAAAAGATTCTCTTTTTGGAAGTACAATTCTTTTTGGAATGGGCGGTACAGCTACTGAGATTTTTAAGGATAGTAATCTTGCTTTCCCGCCTTTAAACCAAACTCTTGCAAGAAGATTAATGAAAGGAACAAAAATTTACAACATAATGAAAAAAGGGTATAGAAATATTAAACCTGCAAAATTAGACGACCTTGAAAAACTTTTGGTTAAATTTTCTTATTTGATTTCTGATTTTCCTGAAATTAAAGAAGTTGATATTAATCCAGTAGCAATTACTGAAAAAGGCGCAATTGCACTTGACGCAAGAATTGTTCTTGATTATAATGAACTAAAAAATCCAGGTTCAAATATACATCTTGCAATAGAACCTTATCCTTCTGAACTTGTTAAAAAAATAAAAGTAAAGGACAATATACCAATTACTCTTAGACCAATTAAACCAGAAGACGAAAGTGGTTTTGCTGAACTTTTTAATTCTTTTTCAGATGAAACAAAAAATTTCAGATTTTTCCACCCAATTAAACAAATAACTAGAGAAATGATGATTAGATTTTGTCATATTGATTATTCAAGAGAAATTGCAATTGTTGCTGAATCAAAAAATGAAAAAGGAAAAAAACTTGTAGGCGTTGCAAGAATAATCACTTCGCCAGATGGAGAAAAAGCAGAATTTTCTGTTGCTATTGCAGATAAATGGCAAAAAATGGGGCTTGGTTCAAAGCTTACAGCATATATTATTGAAATCTCAAAAAATAGAGGATTAAAAGAAATTTTTGTTAAAATGCATTCAAATAACCAAAAAATGCTAAATTTGGCTACAAAATTTGGATTCAAAGAAAAAGAAAAAAATTCTAAACATACAATAATAAGCCTTGAATTATAAACAAAAATATTTAAACAACTAGAACTTATTAATTTACAGTAATTAAAATAATGATATAGTATAATATATCAAATATAGCATATTTTGAACGGTGGCTTTTTGAAAAAAATTTTATTAGCAATATTATTGATTCTTTTCTCAATGAATGTTTTTGCAGTAGTAACTACTGATTCTATGAACATTTATGCGGTTACAACTGATGGAGAAGGGCTTGTTGCAAAGTTAACTGTAAACCTTGAACCAGGCACGGGTAAAATTTGGAGTGCAGTAACTCCACTTGTTGGAACTTCTACTCAAAATGCTGAAAGGATTGCAGTAAAAGTTGCAGAAACTTTTTCAAATGATTCAAAAAAGTATGATTACAAATTTACCATTTCATCAAATGCATCCATAGTAGAGGGTCCAAGTGCAGGAGCAGCGATGGCTCTTCTTGTTTCTTCAATGCTTCTTGACAAAAACATCCCGGATAATGTAAGCATTACTGGAACAATAAATGAAGATGGCTCAGTGGGAGCAGTTGGGGGAATTTTTGAAAAAACAAGAGAAGCAAGCAATACAGGAATAAAACTTTTTTTGATTCCAAAAGGAGAAGCAATGCAAACTGTAAAGCTTGATGAAGGAGTAAGAAGTGTAAATCTTGTCGAATATGCTCCTCAAGAATGGGGAATTACAGTTGTAGAGGTTAATAAAATTGAGGATGCTATTGCAATGGCTTTTTCAGATATTTCTGAAATTGACATTAATCATTCAACAGAAGAATCAATTCCTGATTTTATTCCAGATAAAACTCAACTTCCTGCACATCTAGGTTCTTTTAAAATTCTTACAACAAATTACATAAAAGAAACAAAACAAATTGTTAATGAAGCAAGAAATGCATTAGAAGCTTCTCTTTTAGAAGATCCTGCTGCAGTGAATTTTTTGCTTCAAACATTAACCAGTGCAGACCAAACACTTTCAAAAGCTGAAATTCTTAACGAACAAAATTATCTTTATTCTGCAGCTAATTATTCATTTTTAGCAAGAGTTAATGCAGTATCAGTAAAAGAAATTTCAATTAACCCTGAACTTTTAGAAAATAATTCAACTGTACTAGACCTTAAACTATTAGAACTTGATAAAGAACTTCAAGAATATGAGGATTCTCTTCGCGAAGAAGTTCCAAGAGAAGGAATTGAATGGTTTATTTCTGCACAACAAAGATATTTGTATGCAAAAAACACAGTCAATAGACTTATTTCAAACCAAACAATTATTGTAGGCGGTACAAAAGAAGATGAACTTACTAATACTCTTGAAAGAATTCAGGATTATGCTTTTGCGGCTACTTGGCTGGATGTTTCAAAAGATTTTTACAACATTTCAAAGGAAAGCGATGCATTTGTAAAACGCACAGCAGATTTTGAAATTCTTGCAGGCGAAGGAATAAATAATGCAGAAAATGCTCTTTCAGAAATTGACTCTGAAGAAAGAGACGATATTGTAAGAAGAATTGATTCTGCAATTTCAGCTAGAGAAATAGCATGGTATGAAAGTGCATTAATTGATTCTGTTTCAGCAGAAGCACTTATTGATTCTGAAACTATTATTGAAGGAAAAACAAATGAAGAAATGAGAGAAATTCTTGAAAATAAAATTCAAGAAGTGGAGAAAAAAATTGATGAATCTGAATTTGAAATTGGTTGGCCTAAGCTCTACATTACTCATGCAAAATTTTTTCTTGAAGCTGCAGACTATTATGAAAAACTTGAATTTAGTGTTAGTGCTGCTAATAATTTAGAGAGCGGAATAGGGCTTGCGCTTCTTGCAGAAAAGGTTTTTGATTCAACTGAAGAAATAAAACAAGTTTACTCACAACTTGAACCCGAACCAGAAACCCCAATAATAATAGGACCTATAAATACAGGAAATAATGGAACGCCTTCTTTGTTTATTACTGCAGTAGCATTTTTACTTTTAGTTACACTGATTCTTTCATTACTGACACTTCTTATTGGAATGCTTAAAGATGATAAAAGGCTTAGGCACAGAACTGTGTTTAAGGAAATTAAAGCACTTGAAAAATCAATTGAAAGACTTGATGATAAATTTTTGAAAGGAAAAATTGATGCTGAAACTCACACAATTATGAAAAATAAAATTCAAAACGAAATTGACTTTTTACAAGAAGAAAGAAAAGATATGATAAGTCATGTTCTTGCCGCTGATGATTATTCTAGCGAAATACAATCATATACTGAAAGAATTCTTGATCTTAAAAAGCATTTTAAAGAAAATATAATTTCAGCAGAAGAATATGAATCAAAATCAAGAGAATATCTTGAAAAAACAAAAGAAATTAAAGCACACCTTGAAAATGAATTAAGAGAAGTTGCAAGAAAGAAAAACACACTTGCAACAAATGATGTTGAAGCTCTTATTTCTAAAAGAAAAAAAATGTTGCCCGCAATAGTAGGAACTGAAAATTTAGTAGTAACAAAAAAAGAAACAAAAATAATTGGAAAAATAAAACCAATTAAAACCACTACTCCTGCTGCAACTACCATCAAATCTACTACTGCTACTAATCCTTCCACTACGACTACTGCTACTACCACCACCACCTCTGCAAAGGAAAGTAAGGTGAAAAAGGTAAAAACAGCTAAAAAAGAACCTAAAAAAGCAGTAAAAACAACCCCTAAACCTAAAAAAGGCACTAAAAGACCACTACTTAAGCAATAAAAGAACATCTAATTAACTGAACAAAAACTAAAAATCAAATTTAGAAAAAGATAATTATTAAAAAAAATATAAAAAATTAGAACAATGTTCTGCGTTCGCAAAATCAAAAACGCTAAAGTTATCAAAATGTTTGAAAAAAGAAAATAAAGATAGAATTAAAAAATTCTATCCGAAAAGAGAACCAAGCCCTTCTGCAGCTTCTTCTTCTGTTTTTCCTTTATCTTCTTCAACTTCTTCTTGAGCTGGTGCATCTGCTGCTGCTGCCATTGGGGCTGCTGCTACAGGAGCTGCAACTGCTGCTTTACTGATTGCTTCTTCGATGTTAACATCTTTTAGGGAAGCTACAAGTGCCTTAATTCTAGCATCATCGGCTTCAACGCCAGCTGCTACAAGCACTTTCTTTACAGCATCTTCAGTTATCTCCTTTTTTGCAGAATGCAAAAGCATTGCGCTGTATACATACTCCATAATTTACACCTCTTTTAAGCATTAAATAAAATTAATACGCTTAATTTTCCCCCTTAGTTTCTTCAGCAACTGCTGAGACATCAGAAGGAACTTCTTCTGTTTTTTCTTCAACATTTTCAACTTTTGTTTCAGATGGAACAGTATTTTTCACAAGTTTCTTAACTTCTTTAGCTTGTGCATTAGCTTTTGCAAGAATAGCATCAACAGTAGCAGCATTGATTATGTTTGCTTCTATTGAAACTGCTTTTGCATCATTGTAAGCTTTTACAACAAGCAATTCAGTGGTTTCGCTTGTGAATATTCCTGCATTAAATGCAAGGTTGAATGCTTTCTGGTGTGCTGAAACAAAGTTTGCGAATACTTGGTCAGTATCTATGTCAAGTACATCAGATATGAATACATTTTCTCCTTCATAAGCAGCAACAATACTAAGTCCTACTTTGAAAGGTTTAATATTAAGTTTTGAAAGTGTTCCTGCAACCGCTTTTGAAACAGGCTCTCCAGCTTTGGTTACTACTTTATCCGCGACTATTGAAATTGTAGGACCTTGTACTGCAACTTTCAAACCTGCTGCCTTAAGGTCACTTAATGCTGGGCCTGGAGGAAGTCCTGTGTCTCCTGCAGGAATTATAATATTTTCTTCGGCTATTGCACCTTCTTTTGCACTTACTTTTCCTTTATTCTTTTTAAGGAAAGCAAATAACTCAAAAGGATTCATTTCAGTAAATATTATTGCACAACTTTTAGTCATATATTCAGATAATTTTTCTTTATCTTTAAGTCCTTCAAAAGCTTTTTTGATTACTCTTGTTTTTGAAACTTTAACAACTGCTTTATTTGCAAGTTTTTTTCTCATTATTGCAAAAAGATCAGCAGGAAACATGTTAATATCTGCAATTGCAATTACAGGATATTTTTCCGCAAGTTTTCTAAGTTCATTAAACTGATTTTCTTTCCAATTTTTTGTGTGTGAAGTCATTTTTTCACCTTTGCAACATCAGTTTTTTTTTCTTTTTTAACTTCAGCTTTTTCTTCATCGTATTTTTCACCAATTTTTGTAGGCAAACCCATAGTGGTTTTAATGTAAACAGATTTTATGTTTCCTTCTTTGTTTGGAAGGCTTTCAATTAGTTTGTTAATTGCTTCAATAGCATTTTCAACAATATGTTCTTCTTTTATCGATTCTTTGCCAATAGTAATGTGAACAACAGGCATAAATTTTCCTTTTTTATTTGTTATTTTTGTAAATGTGCTTACGTTCTGCATAGCAGTTTTAACGCTTCCCTCATTATTTTGAACAAGTTTTGGCATCATGCCTCTTGGTGCAAGTTGCTGTCCAAGGTGTTTTGCAACAACAATAAGAGCAGGTCCTTCTGCAAGAAGGACATTATATTCTTTTATAAGTGTTTCAACTTCTTTCTTTTTCAAAGCAGGAACTTCAGTATCCATCATTACTTTTCCGACTTTATCTTTCATTAGTTTTGCAAATTCTTTATCTTTAGCAAAAAGAAGAGCCCTTACATCAGCCATCTTCCCAGTAGTATGAGGAAGTTTGACATCGATGTCAATTCTATTGTCTCCTTTTTTGAAATCTATACCTTTAAAATTAATAGTCAAATCAATAGACTGATCAAATTTTCTTTTTTTACTTCTTGCTTTTGCGTATTGCACTGCTTGTAGTACTTCTTTTACATCCATATTATCAACCTACCAACGAATTGGTATACCCCTTGGGTGCGGCTCTAAAAAATTAGAGCTTTAATTATAATACAATTCCAATGGAAAAGCTTTATAAAACTAATTTATTCCTTTTTTGGCCTTATAATCTCAGTATTTCTATCACTCGAGATTTCTGTTTCTATTTTTTTAGGCACTTCGGAATCATCTTTTTTCTTTACACCAAGTTCTGTTTCTACTTTTTCCATGTGCTGAGAGTAAGATTCTTTATTTTCTTCTTTAACTTCTTCTTTAACTTCTTCTTTAACTTCTTCTTTAACTTCTTCT
>CAYMWD010000058.1:0-5813 GCA_964394025.1 uncultured archaeon
TCTTTATTCAACGATTCAGAAAAAGAATCATTAAAATCAAGTTCTTTAAGTGATTCGAGTTGGTCACCAAAAACTTTTGAAATGTAATTCAAATGAGAAATTTTTTTATCAACATTTTTTTGAATTAACTCTAAATCAGAAAGAGAAAAATTAAGGGATGTTCTTGAAAGTTTCATAAGAGATTTATCTTCACGAGAACGTTCTATTACAATCTGCAAACGCTGAACAATATCATCAATATTGTTCACTGGATTTTTTTGATTCATGCAATTGTTCAAAGTTATTACAAGTTTATTTTTTAATTCTAAAAAAATTTCAGATTCACCTTTATCAGTAATAAAAAAACGATTTGATTTTTTGAACAAAAATCCAAAAATAATAAGGTCTTTTATAGAACGAGAAAGAGCTGCACGCGCAGAATTAATATTCAAATAAGAAGAGGAAAATTTACTAAGAAGAGAATTATAATCAATCCCTGGATTTTGCTTTACAATAAGAAGAATCGTATTCTTAGTAGTCATGAAATAATTAACAAAAAAAGTAATTTAAATGAATTGTTAAGCTATTATGCGTTTTTTGCAACAAGTTCAGCTTTTTTCATTCTTTTGTTTATTACACGATAAGTTTTAGCACTACATACACTACATTCAGCAAGGAAAGTAGGCTGTTTTGTCTGTTTTTTAACAGTAGCATTAAACTCTGCTTTTCCACCATAACCTGCTTTGTGCTTAGTTTCGTTCTGTCTTGTTCCCCATGACATTGTTCTTGCTTTGCCTGGTTTGAACTGTTTAAGCTTGTGAGCAGTGTGCGAATTGCACTTTTTACAATATAGTTTTTGTTCTTTTGGGATTTCCATAATCAAAACCTTTAGAATCCGATAAATAAAACCATTAAGAAAGCTTTAAAAAGCATTGCACGACCACTAAATTTTCGAAAAAAATCAAATAGATTGACAATAGTTCAGGAATAAATATCATATAAGTAAGATTTAAATAAAATAGAATTGTTAATGTTTTCATGGAATTGAGTGAAGCCTTGCAAGACACACGTTTTCTTGGAGTTGGAGCCCTTCTTATTATAGCTATACTTGCACTTATTTTTCTTTTAATCCCTGCACCTCAGCAAGAAATTAATACTGATAATTATTCTGTTCTTTATGGTGGCCCTCAGCTTGAGAAAACAATTGAAACTTCTACTGATTATACAAAAGAAACAATTTCTTTCAAAAACGCTTATGGTTTGGACATGGTGCTTTTTACAATAGTGCCAAAAAATTTGGCTTCTCATAAAAATCAAATTGAATTAAGTGCTAATGTTGACACTGACTTTGTTGCTGATGACCCTGTTTTAATGGCTGAAATTACCCCTGAAACAAAAGCACTTAAACTTGATTTAAAATTTGAAAAACAAGTTGATACAACAACAATCAACATGATTATTCCAAAAAATGTTTACAGTGAATTTGAACAAAGCGAAAAGCAAGATTTGTTTGATGTAATGTCAATCATGGGAGAACTTAATCCTACAAAAAAAGAAGCAAAAAATATTGAAGAAATTATTGCACAAGCTTTTTCAAATTTAGATGAATATGAAGGACTTTTGAATCTTAAAGAAAAACTTAATGCAGAAGAAGAAATTTATTTTGCAGAAACTGAAAATCAAGATAAAGCTTATTTCAAAAGCGACAGCCAAAAAACAATGATTACAATTATCCTTACTCTATTAGCAGGAACAATGATGAATAATGCATTTATGAAAATGCACGAAGCAAATGGAGGAAAAGGACAACCTACTGCAGAACAATATCAACAAATAGCCGCTGGCCAACCAGCATATTCAAAAAGAGTTGATAAAATTAATGCAATTAGTGAAAAGCAAAAAGTTAATGGAGTGACTATTGATAGTGCAACAAATGAACAATTACTTCAACAACTTTTAAAAAATGCAGAAGACCCTACTGAAGCAGAAAAAACAATAAATTATCTTAAAGCAATGCAAGGATTTAGCACATCGGAAAAAGGAGCAATTTCTTTTGAATCGAGTTCACATCCACAAATACAAGCTGACAAAACAATCCCCAATAAAATTACACTTACTTTTACTGCAAATAATCTTTCAAATTTCAAAGATGAAGTAATTTTTATTAAAAAAGCAAATGGAAATAATCAGTGGGGCGAATTTACTTCATTTATAATAAAACACGATGGTCAAGGAAAAATAAATTATACTGAAACAAAAACAGGTGCAACAGGAAATAGCACAATAAATAATGGAAAATTTTCACTTGATTTAGGAACTACTTTTTTTACTGCAAATGCAGCTGATTTGGGAAAATATTATGTTCAAATTGGCGAAGGAAAATATTCACAAGCATTTGAAGTAATTAAAACAGGAATTGGAACTGTAACACTTGGAGAATATAGAAAGAAAGCAATTGCAACCGATGGCCAAACCATTCCAGAATATAAGTTTTCAGAAATTCTGCCTTACAAAAAATATGAATTGAAAGATGTGTGGTATGGGTTACTAAAAAGTAGTGCAAATTATGTGGATGACGAATATTATGTAAGTCTTTCTGAAGCACCTAAAAAATTGGTTCAAGGCGAACAAGAAGAAAATGTTATTTATGTTGGTTATTTCACGGGCGAAGGAGAAGAGCTTAGGTTTGAGGCGATTGATTCTGATTTATACAAAATTGATGTAAAACCAAAAAAAGAAAACAAATATGAGCCATTTGATATTACACTTGAATTGGATTTTACAAAAGTACTAAAAGAAAAAGGAAGACTTGGGCAACTTCCTTGGAATACTGCTAATAAAAATATTTATTTAGTAATGAAACCACATTCTTTTTCCTCAAGTTTTGTAAAAGGACCAAGAATAATCAAACTCCCAGTTGAAAGAGATGCAGAAGTTAAGAGTGAAGACTTTTTGCTTACAAATACCCCCTCATTTTTAAAAACAACTCCGAACACAATTCAAAAACCAGTTTACATTATAAACAATAATCAATTAGAAATTTCGCCAACAATTGACGGACAAAAAACTCCAATTGCGCCACAAGCACATTCTGAACAAATGGCTTTTTCAAAAGAAAATATTTGGATTGGAGAAAATCATGAAATTACAATTACCGGACTTGAAATAGCCCCTAATGAAAGCGATGCGTTCCTTTCTGAAAAAATAAAAGACGAACTTTACACTGCAGAAGCACTTGCACCTACAATAATCAAAAAAGATGACGTAAAAGGATTCCAGGAATGCATGAATAATTTTTGCACAAAAATTGCAATTGAAACAGCAATAACAAATTTCAAAATCTTATTCACCAAGTATGAGGCAATTGCAAATAATAGTTCAGCTGATTTTAAACACGCTTTTGGGCAAGATAAAAAATTCAGCATGGCGACAATTTTACTTATACCTGACATACCAGAAGAAGAACTAACAGGAGAACTTGTAGCACTGAAAGGACACCAAGGCGAAGTAGTAAAATACACACTTACTTCAGGAGCAGATGCAAAAGTTGAAACTATTTATGCTAATTTCCCTTATGCAACTACTGAAGGAATAAAATCTGATACTGAGAAAAATAAAATTTATACTTTTGCACAAAGATACATGCCTGAAAACTCATGCTATGTTGGACCGCTTGCAGAAGAAATTGGAATTAAACTTTGGGGAGATAATACTGCAACAGGAATTAATTACATCAAAAATGAAGCTAAAAAAGATGTTAGTGCAAAATGCACATATGCTTTTGGAAGCCAGGCAGTAAGCGCCGAATTTAAAACAAAAATAATTGACACTTCTGCTTTAGAAACTGATTGCGCAAACAAAAAAATGTTCTATGGAGATATTATTGAATATTATGGTGCAGGTTATGCAGGCACAGAAGAAAATAATGGAGACACTGCAAATGACAAAGTAACCTGGGAAGTAACAAGAACAATTGATACTTCAGAATTAAAATCAAGAGCAGAAGCAAAGGGAGTAATTGCTGATGATGTTGCAGTTGTTGAAAAAACTCTTGCAACTGTGTTTGATGAAGATGATAAATTATATCCTGCTTTGAAAGTACTCGAAGACAAAGGAAATGGAGCAATCATAATTAGCAGTAAAAATAGCACTACGCTAGCAGATGCTTTGAAAGGGATTTATTTAGTAAAAAAATCAATTGGAGAAAGACAATTTGAAGTATATTTCAGAGGAGCAAGTGACGAAACTTACAGAAAACTTGATTGTTACGACGGTTCTATTGGAGATGATTTAACAATAGGAGAAGACCTGTGGACTAAAGCCGAAAGACAAAATGAAATAAAACTTCCTTACATTACCAATATTTGTAGCGAAAATCTAACGCCAACATACAAAGACGCTAAAGGAAAACCACTTTCAGATTTCTCAGCAGATTTGAAAAAAAATGCAATTAAAATTAATTTTGAAGCTGATGGACTAGAAGTTCCTGAATCACCCTACGGGAAAGGTGGACTTTGCGTATGGAGTGCAGGAAAACTTGACAAAGTAATTGGTGAAGAAGAAAAAGATAAATACGCAAAAATGCCAGCAGTAAAATTATTGCTTAATACAAATTATGATGTTGAAGAAAAAGGAATTGCTGACCGAACAGGAGTAAAACTCAAAATAGGCGACAAAACAGAAGAAATGAATATAGTTACTATCCTAAAAAATGCAGAAGACAAAAAAGCATTTGAAAATTTCGATAAAGAAACAAAAAGTTATGCATACTTCAATACAACTAGAGAAAAAACATTTGCATTCACACAAGGAATACCAGTAATTGGTAAAAGCAACGAAGGAAATGTTAATTTGTACCAACTTAATCTTGCAGAATCAACAGCAACACTTACAAAAACAATTGTTGAACTTGCAGGATTAAAACCAGTTGCAATAAAAGTAAAAGAAGTAAAGGAAATATCAGAACTTGAAGAAGAAACTGTTGAACAGGCAAATGAATCAGGGTTCTTTGTAAAGTATGGGCAAATAAAAGAAACAGACAAATTTGTACCAGTAGAATGGCCAAGCCTTGAAAGAGAAGAAAACGGAAAAAGCAAAACACTTTACTCTAACAATAAATTTGGAGAAGGATACTACATAACTAATGCAGAGTGTAAATCTTACACTAAAGAACCAAAACAAAGATTGCAATTAGCAAAAGAAAAAGAAAAATACACTTTATTGTTTCCAATTTATTATTGTAAAGAATATACTTACACTGCAAAAAATAATGAAATTGCAAAAAATTCAGAAGCAAACCAAATAGTTTACAAAAAAAGAACTGATAATCAAGAAGAGATTGAACCAATTACAACGGAAGCAAAAATTCCTGTGACACCTGAAAAAGGCGCTGAAAAAACTGAGCCCCCTGCAGGAAGTACTGACAGTGAAAAACTAGAAACTGTTGAATTAAAAATATTAAGCAATAACACATCAGAATTAACAAGTGCTAACCCTGATTTTAAAATAGTTCTGCAGATAGACGACTCAGTTTATGGCGAAAGTACTGGCATAGTCCTTAAAATAGTTGACCCTAATGAACCTTCAGATTATTTATTTGCACTTAATTTAAAAACGACAACCAAAGATTCAAAAAATACTTATAGCAAAATAATCAAAGAAGTGGTTTATACTGAAATTAAAGAGCATGCAACTAAAAAAGGAGTAACAGAACTTAATTTACAATTAATTGCATGGGTCGCTAAAAACAAAGAAATTGTTCCTGAAGAACCAACACCTGATGCAGATACAGTGAAGTAATCTGGAAAAAAGAAGAAACACCAACTACAGAACCG
>CAYMWD010000059.1:0-5763 GCA_964394025.1 uncultured archaeon
TCTTCTTGCAGTACTTTAAAAGTAAAAGAAATTAGTTTAAGTAATTTCCAGCCACATATTGGAGATATTTTAGAAGTTTCAGCAATGATTCAAAATCCTTGCACTTCGTCATTTAGAAATGTAAATATTGAACTTAAACCTGTTTCAAACACTACTATTGAGCCTTTTGTAGTTCCTTCAGGTACAACAAAAAAGATTGATAATATTCTTCCAGGAGAAACAGAAAAAGTCACTTTTTCAATTAACATAACTGATAATGTTGATGTACAATCTTATGTTTTTGATGTTGTTGCAACTTGTACTGATTGCGAATCAGCTTCAAATAAATTTTCGTTTTTGGTTTTGGGAAGACCTGAAATAGTATTTTCAAATATTGAATATTCTGTCGATGTTGCATTAGGCAGTGATAAAAAAATAATGCCTGGTTCATTAATGACTTTTTCAGTACAGTTGGATAATATAGGTGAAGAAAAAGCAAAAGCAGTGGATGTTGAAGTTGATTTTGGAGAAGCAATTCAAGGTACAACAAAAGCATTTTTAGGAAACATTGATGCTGATGATTCTGGTGCAGCAATTTTTAATTTAACAATTCCTTTTGATGCAGAAGCGGGAAAGCACGAAGGGGTTATCACTGTTTCATATACTGATGAACTTGGAAACCCTCAGCAAATTACTGAAACATATTTTCTATATGTTGCTGAAACTACTCCTGCAGGAATATTTGATTATATTATTCTTGGAATAGTAATAATCATTATTTTAGTATTGATTTATTTCATTACTAAATTTGCATTCAGACAAATAACTATAATGCGTCAGTCACGATGATTAAATTATCATTTTCTAATCTGTTCAGAAGAAAGACGAGAACAGCTCTTTCAGTTCTCGGGATAGCTATTGGCGTAGCTGCAATAATTGTTCTTGTTTCTCTTGTTGATGGATTTACTGATGAATTTGATGATATTATTGGTAGTGTTAAAGCAATATCTATAATGGAAAAAGGAGCAATGGATCAAACTCTTTCCAAGTTAGATGATTCTTGGGTTCAAAAACTCGAATCTATTTCAGGTGTAAAAGCTGCTGTTCCTGAAATTATGGTAATGCCAAAAGAAATAGATGGGGAAATAGTAACTCTAAGTTCTACTCCTGCAATTCAAATTTATGGAATGGATGTTGATAAATATTTTGCTTCAGGTGGAGCTGGTTGGATTGGGGATGTTTCAAAAGGAACTCGTATTAAAAATTCTGATAATGGGCAGGTTTTGATAGGACAAGGAGTTGAAGAAAAATTCAATAAATTTGTAGGTTCAACAATAAAAATTAATGATACAAAATTTAGAGTAAAAGGTATTTTTGAAACTGATAGTGATTTAGTCTCAGGAATTATTGTTACAAATCTCGAGGATGCAAGAGGACTTAGTGATTATAGTGCGGACAAAATAAGTTCTTTATCGGTTCTTCTAAATGATCCAACTCAGGATAAACGTGTAGGAGATCTTTTAAAATTAAAATATGGTGATGATTTAGAAGTTTACACTACTGCTGATTTATCTGAAGAAATTGGTTCAATAACTGGGAGTTTACGTTTGCTTGCAATAGTTGTTGCTTTGATTTCTGCACTTGTAGCAGGTATTGGAATAACTAATACTATTTTGATGAGTGTACTTGAGAGATTCAGTGAAATTGGCGCTCTTAAAGCGGTTGGATGGACAAGTGAAAACATAATTAAAATGGTTCTTTATGAATCATTTTTCTTGGGATTTATTGGAGGAATCGCAGGAATTGTTTTAGGGTATGGTGTAGATATATCTTTAGCTTATCTTGCAGGAGTAAGATATTCTATAACTCCTATGTTATTAATTGAAAGTTTTGTTTTTGCTTTACTTTTAGGTATTATTGCAGGAGTTTATCCTGCATATAAAGCGTCTAATTTGGACCCTGTTGAAGCATTAAGAGGTGCATAATATGAAAAAAGAAATTCCAGTAATTGAAGTAAAAAATGTCAAAAAACATTACCGTTTAGGCGAGATAACTGTAAAAGCTCTTGACGGTGTTTCATTGTCTATTTGCGCGGGTGATTTTGTTGTAATAGTCGGACCAAGCGGGTCAGGAAAAAGCACATTGATGCATATTTTAGGTACTCTTGATGTTCCAACTGAAGGTGCAGTTCTTGTTGATGGTAAAGATATTTCTATTTTAGATGATTGGAATCTTGCAATGCTTCGTAGAAACAAAATAGGTTTTATTTTTCAATCATTCAATTTAATTCCAACGCTTAATACTTTAGAAAATGTGTTAATTCCAGTTGAACCGATTTCTGGAGACAAAGAAAAATACGAAATTCGTGCTATAAAGTTATTGAAAGAAATTGGATTAGGGGATAGGCTTCGCCATAAACCAGATGAGCTTTCAGGCGGTCAAAGACAAAGAGTTTCTATTGCAAGAGCGTTGATTAATGATCCTGAAATAATTTTTGCAGATGAACCTACTGGTAATCTTGATTCAAAAACAGGTAAACAAGTAATTGATTCAATGAAAGAGCTTAATGAAAAATACAATAAAACTTTTGTTATTGTTACTCACGATCCATCGATTTTAGATTATGCAACTAAAAAAGTTTTCATTTTAGATGGCAAAATAACAAAGATTGAGGAAAGTAAAAAAAAGTGATTTATTGTGATAAAATTAGCAATATCAAATTTGTTTAGGCATAGACTAAGAACTATTCTTTCAGTTTTAGGTATTGTTATTGGTGTAGCGTCATTGATTGCACTTG
The DNA here is from genome assembly GCA_964394025.1 of uncultured archaeon. Taxonomy (GTDB): domain Archaea; phylum Iainarchaeota; class Iainarchaeia; order Iainarchaeales; family Iainarchaeaceae; genus PCWY01. Next base: position 2,777 of record CAYMWD010000059.1, read on the forward strand.
TTTCCGTAGTTGATGGGTTGAGAGGACAAATTGAAGATGCGTTTAGTTCAGCACAAGGGGTCAGAGTTGTACCGGCAAATTCAAGCGGCCCTCCAGTATTTCAATCTTTAGATGCATCATGGGTTGAAAAATTAGAATCGATTCAAGGAGTCAAGATTGCGAATCCCAACATAATTCAGTTCCCCAAAAGTATAGATGGAGAATCAGCCGATCTTTTTTCAACAGTTAGTATAGTTGGACTTGACCTTGTTAAAACTGCAAGTGGTTCAAGTTCAGGTTTTTCAGGCGAATTACTAGAAGGGAGAGATTTCAAATCTACTGATAAAGGGGTTGTTTTGTTAGGTAAAGGAATTAAAGACCAGTACAATAAATTTGTTGGATCTAAAATAAAAATTAATGAAAAATCATTTAGAATAATAGGAGTTTATTCAACTGGTTCTGATCTTATTGATCAATCGATGCTAATGTCTATTGAGGATATAAGAGAAATTACGGGATTTGCAAATGATAAAGTTTCTTATATTAATTTAGAACTTTTTAATCCAACTAATGATAAAATAGTTGCTAAAAGAGTTAATCTTCTTTATGGTTCCGATTTAAAGGCAACAACTTTAAGTCAAGCAGCTGGGCAATTCACTTCAATTTTAGATAGCATTACTTTACTTGTTGTTTTGATTGCATCAATTGCTTCATTTGTTGCAGCAATAAGTATAATCAATACTATGCTTATGAGTGTGCTTGAAAGATTCAAAGAAATTGGTGCGCTTAAAGCAGTCGGATGGACAAACGAAAATATTATGAGGATGATAATTTATGAGTCTGCATTTATTGGGTTCATTGGCGGGGTTTTAGGGGTTGTTTTAGGTGTTTTAATTGCAGTATATTTAATCCCTATTTTTGATTTAAATACAAAAGTAACTTCTTTTTTAGTTCTAAGTTCTTTTATGGGCGCAATTATAGTTGGTTTAATTGCCGGAATTTATCCTGCATTTAATGCTTCTCGTCTTGATCCTGTTGATGCTTTAAGATCCGAATAGTTAATTTTTTTGTGTTAGTTTCTGTAAACATTTATTACATCTTTTATTTTAGTTATTTTTTCAGTTATTTTTATAAGTTGGTCAAGATTTTTTACTTTTATCCCAAATTTAATTATTGCTGTTTTTTCTGTAATCTTTTTTGCGTTTGCTTTAGTAACAGATATTTTAGATTTTGAAAAAATTTCTAAAATATCTTTAATTATACCCAAACGATCATTAGATTTAACTGTAATTTCGGTTTCATAATTTGATTTATTATCTGCCCATACAACATCTATTTTTTTACCCGTAGTTTTGTCTATTTGAGAACAATCAGTTCTATGGACTGATATTTTTCGTTTAGTAGTTTTGAATCCTTGAATCTCATCGCCAGGTAACGGAGAACAGCATTGAGCAAGTTTTATTTTTGCATCATTAGTTTTTATTGCATGTCCTGATTTAATTGATTTTACTGCATCTTTTTTACTAGTTTGAATATTAAGTTTTGATCTTATTTTCTGTTTTGCTTTGGATGTTTTTGAAAATGAAAGCCAACTCATTTTAGGTTTTTGATTTTCAGATGTTATTATCTCAACAACATCCCCGTTTTTTATTTCAGTATTAAGCGACACAAGTGCATTGTTTATTTTTGCACCTTTGCATTTGTTACCTATTTCAGAATGAACGCCATATGCAAAATCTATTACTGTTGCCCTTTCCGGAAGCTCAATAACTTTTCCTTGCGGAGTCATTGCAAATATTTCTTTTTTAAATATTTCAATTGAATTTTCTGTTTTTGCATTTTTTTTCCATTCAAGAATCTGCTTTATCCATTTTATTTTTTTATCATTTTCAGAGTCCTTTTTTCCGCTTTTATATCTCCAGTGTGATGCAATACCATGTTCAGCAAATTCATGCATTTCTTTTGTTCTTATTTGAATTTCAAGCGGAATTTTATTTTCACTTACTACTGTAGTATGAAGTGATTTGTATCCATTTGATTTAGGTTTTGCGATATAATCATCAAATTCATTTAAAATCGGTTTCCATAAACTATGAACTATTCCAAGAACTTCATAACAATCCTTTATTGAATTTAATATAATTCTTATCGCACTTAAGTCATATATTTCATTCAAAGAAACTTTTTTTCTCTCTATTTTTGAATACGTGCTATAAATTGTTTTTGTTCTTCCTGCTATTGAAAATTCTATTCCTGCTTCTTTAAGTTTTTCTTTAAGTTTTTCTTGGGATTTTTCAATATCTTCTTTTCTTTTTTTGATTGTATTCATTACTTTGTTTTTTAATTCTGAATATTTTTCAGGTTCTTCATATCTGAAAATTATTTCATTCATTTCAGAGCTTATGTTATAAGCGCTGATTTCATGTGCAAGGCTAGCAAAAACTTCTTTGGTTTCTATTAAAAATTCAGTTCTTTTTTCTTTAGGTATGACGCTTATTCTTCTAAGTTTATCTAATCTTTCTGCAAGTTCAAGAAAAGCAATATCTGGATTTGAAGAAAGCACTACTAATAGTTTTTTTCTTGAATTTTCAGGGTCTTGAGGTTCAAATAAAAGTGATTTTTCAAGACGCTCTTTATCTTTTATTATTGAAACAATTTTTTTATCAAATTTTTTTTCAAGTATCTTTTCATCAATCCCATGTTCAATTGCATTATGCAATAGTCCAGCAAGAATGACATCTTTTGCCATTTTCATCTCAAGCATTATTTTTGCAACGCCAATATTATGGCGATAATAAAGTCCTCTATCTAGTTTATCATTTTCACATAATTTTTCAATAATTGAATATATGCTGTCTAATTCTTTTGTAGCTCCGAATTTTTCATAAAAAGCATCTTCAAATTGCTTTTTTTCAAGGAATTCCATATCTTAAATTATGCTCAATTATCTTTAAATACTTGAAATCTATCCTTATATTGGTATTATGATTGAATCTATCCTTGTTTTT
>CAYMWD010000060.1:0-5755 GCA_964394025.1 uncultured archaeon
TTACAACACAGCAAGCTGATTCTGATTTCCATTTAAGTTCAAGTTGATTAAGAGTTCCATCAATACACGCATTGAAGGCATCAATAATATCAAAATCCATTCTTGTTACAACAACTTGCGTTTCAGGGTCACCGAATCTTGCATTGAACTCAATTACTTTAATTTCATTTCCTGAAATCATTAATCCAGCATAAAGAATTCCTTTGTAAGGCATACCTCTTTTTTGCATTTCATCAACCATGGGCTGAATTATTTCTTTTTCAATTCTTGATTCTAATCCTTCAGCAACAGGAGCAGGACTATAAGCACCCATTCCCCCAGTATTAAGCCCATTATCCCCATCAAGAGCACGTTTGTGGTCTTGTGAAGAAACCATTAATTTTACATTTTTGCCGTCACAAAAAGCAAGAATACTTGCTTCTTCTCCTTCTAAAAATTCTTCAACAACAACCTTATTGCCTGCAGAACCAAATGCTTTGTCGCTCAAAATCTGATCAAGTGCATTTGAAATCTCTTCTTTGGATTTGCAAAGCAAAACACCTTTTCCTGCAGCAAGACCATCAGCTTTTACAGCAGCTTTGTCAAATTCTGCAAGAATTGATTCTTTTTCTTCAATTGAAGTAATGGTTTTGTATTTTGCTGTTGGTACGCCTGCTGAAGTCATTACTTCTTTGCAAAAATCTTTGCTTCCTTCAAGCATTGCCGCTTTTTGCGAAGGACCAAATATTCTCAGATTTTCTTTTTCAAACGCATCAACAACTCCATTTACAAGAGGTGCTTCTGGGCCAACAATAGTAAGGTCTATTGATTCTTTTTTTGCAAATTCAATTAAAGCTGAAATGTCTTCATTAATTGGAACATTTTCTCCAATTAAAGCTGTGCCTGCATTTCCAGGCGCACAATAAATTTTTTTAACTTTTTTACTTTGCGAAATTTTCCATGCAAGAGTATGCTCTCTTCCGCCAGAACCAATAATAAGCACTTTCATCAAACCACCTAAAATAAAAGAAAGAATAAATAATTAAAAAGGAAAACCTGAAGCAAATTGAGTAAAAAATAAGAAAAAAAGCAACCAAAAAGAGACTAATTGTTAAAATTACAATTAATTAGCAAAATCGAAAAAATTGGTAAAATACTAAAATTAGTAAAAATCTATTTTTTAAAATCAGGGATTTTGAGTTTATGAGTTAAATTAGTTTTTTTTTCAACTCTTGTTCCTTGAATAAAAAATTTCAAAATTCTTTCCCTAAGCGCTAAATCAGTAACTTCAACAAATATTTGCCCAGCATAACCCGAATATTTTGTTGCACTTACTCTGAGAATTATTTTTTTAGAATCTCCAAAAGGATGCATAAATGCAATATAATCTAGAGGTTGCCCAACACTTGTTTCACTAATTGGTTTTCCTCTTCTTATTCCAAGCATTTCAATTATGTCTCCTTTAAGTTTTATTTTTTCTTTTTGCCATACACCTCTATTTCCCTTAACTTCACGAACTTCAAGCCATTTTACTTTTTTAAGAATTTCAGAATCAGCACTAACCCTTTTACCTATTCTACTAATCCCCGCATTAATTGCACTTTGATCTTTTCTTGCAGAAGGGCCTTTGCTTGGGTAGGTTCGTTTATTTGGTTTTGATGCTAAATGCATAGAAAAAGAATGAAGTTGGAAAATTTAATTGTTTACTCGTAAGTTCTTTTTGATTCAAGGCCATTTGAATGTCTTTCAAGAGCTTTTACACGGAGTTTTTCTCCCCACTCAGTAGGATATTCACCGGTAAGACAAGCCATGCACAAATCTTTTTCACCATTTTCAAGACCAATTGATTTTACAAGCCCTTTTAGAGTCATATAATAAAGAGAATCAGCATCAATTTCTTTTCGTATTCCTTCAACCACACTTGCATCAACATCAAAAAAACCAGTTTGTGCAATCTGATCCTTTGTAGAATTTCGGTTTGCAATAAGCTCACCAATGGTTGACATATCAATACCATAAAAACACGGACTTCTAACGGGAGGACATGTTACGCGCATGTGAATTTCTTTTACTTTGCCTTTTTCACGAAGATACTTTACAAGTGAATTTGAAGTACTTCCTCTTACAATTGAATCATCAACAAGAATTACTTTTTTATCTTTTAGAACAGATTTATTCACGTTGAATTTTTCTTTTATTCTATCCATTCTCTCACTGCTTTCAATGAAAGTTCTACCAACATATCTGTTTCTTATCAGCCCCTCCATTGCAGGAATACCAAGAGTGTGTGCATAAGCATCAGCAGCAGGCTTTGCAGTATCTGGAACAGGCACAACAACATAATCGTCAGGATTAACCTCAAGCGATTCTTGTTTTGCAAGTTCCTCGCCTAAGCGCCATCTTGTTTGATAGACAGAACGTGAATCAATTATCGAAGCGGCATTTGCAAAATAAACCCACTCAAACATGCAATGTGCTTTTCTTTTACATTTTGCAAATCTTTTAACTTCAACTTCATTGTTTTCAATTGTAAGCATTTCACCAGGCTGCATAGATTTGATATTATTTTCAACAAAATTAGAAATAGAAACACTTTCAGATGCAGCACCCACAAAATCATCCGAAATTGAATAACACATAGGCCTTATACCCAAAGGATCGCGCATTGCAGCAGTATTTCCATCAGCATTAACATAAACCATATTATAAGCACCATCAAAAATTTCAGAAACATTTGTAAACGCTTCACCAATAGATTTTCTTTTTTCGCCAAGCTGTTCCTTTTCAAGGAAATGAAGAATAAGTTCGGTGTCAAGGTTTCTTACTAAATGGTATTGTTTTTTTTGAAGTTGGTCTTTCAAATCAGCAAAATTCGCGATGTTTCCATTAAATGCAAAAGAAAACCATTTCCAAGTTCTTCCATGATGCCTTTCAAAAGGCTGTGCTGATGATTCGTCGTCTCCGCCAGAAGTACTATACCTAACATGCCCTATTCCGCGATCTCCGGAATATTTGTTCATTATCCCTCTTGCACGATCTTTTATTTTTGTATAAAATACTTCTGAAACTGAACCGCGCTTCTTGTAAGTGTCAATTAATTGTTGTCTGTCTGCATTAAAAGTAGTTATTCCTGCTGAAAGCTGGCCCCTGTTTTGAATCTGAAGCAACATTTTATATAAATAGAAAGCAGCGCCACCCAAAGGCTGTTCTTTTTTGTTATCAGGCAAATATACTGCCGCAACGCCGCACTCATCTTTTATTTCGCCAGACATAAATTAATCAAAATTGGGTTAGGGAGATAATTTAAAGGTTTCTTCTCCAATTCTAACGTGAGCAAAAAACAGTTTATTGAGGTAGCATTCACTGAAGAAAGCTTAGATTCTGAAGGGCATACAATTAAAAGCGATATTAAAGAAGACCTCAAAATTGAAGGAATAGAAAACATTAGAACCTCTGAATTATACTATTTTGAAAAAGAAATTAATTCTGAACAACTTGAAAAAATAACATCAAAAGTTTTTGTTGACCCGCTCATTCAAAAATATTCAGTTAACAAAAATCTTTTTGAAAAATTCAATTATTTTGTTGAAGTGAAACTTCATAATGATGTTACAGACAATGTTGGAATTATCGCAGAAGAAGGAATAAAAGATTACACTAGCAAGGAAATTGGCGGAAAAATTAGAACTGCTAAAAGATATTATATTGAAGGAAATATTTCAAAAGAGACTGTTGAAAAAATCGCAAAAGAATTCCTTGCAAATGAAGTAATAGAAAATTTTGAAATTGAAGAGGGAAAAAAATGAGCGCAGTTGAAAACAATGAAATAAAAATTTCAGAATTAAATGAACAAGAGCTTGCAAAAATAAGCAAAGAAATGCTCTTGTCTTTGGATGCTATTGAAATGAAACTTATTCAGGAATATTATGGAAAACTTGAAAGAGAACCAAAACAAATTGAACTTGAAACTCTTGCACAAACTTGGAGTGAACACTGCAAACACAAAACATTCACTGCTGAAATAACTTACACTGAAAATAACAAAGTGTTCAAAGTCAAGGGACTTTTTAAAAGTTATATCAAAAAAGCAACAGACGAATGTTCAAAAAAATGGCTCGTTTCTGTATTTTCAGATAATGCAGGAATAATTGAATTTAATGAAAAATATAATATTGCAATGAAAGCTGAAACTCACAATCACCCAAGTGCTCTTGACCCTTATGGAGGAGCAAACACAGGAATTGGAGGAGTAATAAGAGACATTTTAGGAGTTGGTTTGGGTGCAAAACCATTTGCAAATACGGATGTGTTTTGTTTTGCGCCTTATGATTATCCATCAGAAGAAATTCCAAAAGGAATTTTACATCCAAAAAGAATTTTCAAAGGAGTAAGACAAGGGGTTAGAGATTATGGAAATAGAATTGGAATTCCTACTGTAAATGGTGCAATTATTTTTGATGAGCGATATCTTGGAAATCCGCTTGTTTATTGTGGAACAATAGGTTTGATTCCAAAAGGAATGGAAACCAAAAAAGCATCAGCAGGAGAACTTATTGTTGTTACAGGTGGAAGAACAGGAAGAGATGGAATTCACGGCGCAACTTTTTCATCAACAGGGCTTGATGAATCAACAAGCTCAAGCGCAGTTCAAATTGGAAATCCCATTGAGGAAAAAAAGATGCTTGATGCATTGCTAAAGGCAAGAGACGAAAAACTTTATACTGCAGTTACTGACTGCGGAGCAGGGGGATTTTCAAGCGCAGTAGGAGAAATGGGTGAAGAAATTGGAGCACGCGTTAATCTTGAAAAAGCTCCTTTAAAATACAAGGGACTTAAACCATGGGAAATTTGGATTAGTGAAGCACAGGAAAGAATGGTTTTTTCAGTGCCTAAAGAAAATTTTGAAAGATTCAAAGAAATATGCGACATTGAGGGAACTGAAGCAACAATAATCGGGGAATTTACTGACACTAAAAGACTTGAACTTTTTTATGATAATGAACTTGTTGGAGATATGGAAATGGAATTCCTGCACAAAGGGGTCCCTCAAAAACAATTTGAAGCAGAATGGAATTTTAGCGATGAAAAAGAAATTGAATTAAAAGAACCAGAAAAATACGGAGAAGTATTGAAAAAAATCCTTGCAATGCCGAATATCGCTTCAAAAGAAACAACTGTAAGAGGCTATGACCACGAAGTAATGGGCGGAACCTGCGGAAAACCGTTTGTTGGAAAAAATAATGATGGCCCTGCAGATGCGTCAATTGTAAGGCCTATTTTAAACGACTGGAAAGGAACAGTAATTTCAAATGGAATAAATCCACTTTACTCAGATATTGATGCATACTGGATGGCTTGTTCAGTAATAGATGAAGCATTGCGTAATGCAATATGCGTTGGAGCTGATTTTGAAAAAATAGCAATATTAGATAATTTTTCATGGGGCAGTCCAGAAAAAAAAGAAAATCTTGGTTCTTTAGTAAGAGCATGCAAAGGATGCTATGATTGTGCAAGAGGCTTTGATGTTCCATTTATCTCAGGAAAAGATTCGCTGTACAACGAATACAAATTAGGCAATAAAACAATTTCAATTCCAGGTACACTTTTAATTTCAGCAATGGGAATAATAGAAGATTCAAGAAAAAAAGTTTCAATGCCATTCAAAAAAGAAGGCAATTTGATTTATATTATAGGAGAAACTTTTTCTGAAATGGGTGCAGGGCATTATGCAAAATTAAAAAAAGCAGAAAATGGAAAAGTTCCGAAAGTAAATTTT
>CAYMWD010000061.1:0-5726 GCA_964394025.1 uncultured archaeon
AGAGATAAGAAAACAAAAAAAAGAAATAATCGCTGAAATAAAAATTTTAATGGAAGAAAAAAAAGATTTTAAAGCTAAAATTATAGAGGCTAAAGAACTTCCTGAAAAAATTAAAGACGCCGAAAAAAAAGCAGTTTCTTTGAAAGATAAAATTTTATGGTATCAGATGCGTTTACCTAACATTCTTCATGATTCTGTACCAATTGGAAAAGATGAGGAAGAAAATACTGTTTTGAAAGAAGTTGGAGAAAAAAAAATTAAAAAAGATATATTACCTCATGGCGAGATTCTTGAAAAAAATGGTTGGGCTGATTTTGAAAGGGCAACAAAAACATCAGGAGCAGGATTTTACTTTCTTAAAGGAAAATTTGCTCTTCTTGATTTTGCTTTACAAAGATTTGCACTTGATAAACTTATAGCAAAAGGATATACAATTATTGCACCTCCTTTGATGGTTAATCGTGAATCTTATGAAGGAGTAACCGATCTTGCAGATTTTGAGAATGTAATGTATAAAATCGAAGGGGAAGACCTTTATCTCATAGCTACCTCAGAACACCCTATGGCTGCAATGTATCGTAATGAAATATTTTCTGAAGAAGAACTTCCAATTAAACTTGCAGGAATTTCTCCTTGTTTTAGGAAAGAAATAGGCGCTCACGGTATTGACACTAGGGGCATTTTTAGAGTGCACCAATTCAATAAAATAGAACAATTTATTTTTTGTAAACCTGAGGAATCTTGGAGTTACCATGAAGAGCTTCTTGAAAATGCTGAAGAAATTTTTAAAGAACTTGGTTTAGCTTATCGCGTGATAAATATCTGCACAGGGGATATTGGGATTGTTGCGGCAAAAAAATATGATATGGAAGCTTGGATGCCTCGTGAAGAAAAATATCGTGAAGTAGTTTCTTGTAGTAATTGTACTGCTTATCAATCAACAAGATCAGGTACAAAATATCGTTTAAAAGATGGCACAAAAGAGTATGTTCATACTTTGAATAGCACTGCTGTAGCAACTTCTCGTGCATTAAGAGCAATATTAGAAACTTATTATGAAGAGGGAGTATTAAAAATTCCAAAAGTTCTTCAACCTTATATGAATAATGAAAAAGAAATTGTTTCTGAAAAATAAATAACTGGCTATACCTCAATTCATATAAAAAATCAATTTTCATTTTTCCATGCAATTAATCCACCTTTGAGATTAACTGCATCAAAACCAACTTGTCCAAGAATTTGTGCAGCCATTGCAGATCTTCCCCCTGATCTGCATATTGTTATTATTGTTCTTCCGTTTGGAATTTCCCCTCGTCTTACTGCAAGTTCACTTAGTGGGATAAATAAACTGCCCTCAACATTTTCGGCGGAGTATTCTTTTGCTTCACGAACATCAAGAAGAATTGCTCCTTGTTCAAGTGCTTTTTTTGCTTGTCGGGGGGTTATTTCTTTCATGTTAAAATTATTATATTGAAGAATAAATTTTTATTCTTTCAGGCAGGTATTATTGTTATGAATAACTTTCAAATTTCCTTTTATGAGGCTATTTTTAAGAAAAAGCGCCTCTAGGCGCAAATACACTTATTTTGGAGATTGTTGTGGTTATTTTTCATTTTAAATTGTTTTTTTTGGTGATAGTAAGCTTAAAAAAGCTGTTTTAATGGAAATATGTGTTAGTTTTGCGGGCCCGTAGCTCAGCCTGGTAGAGCAACGGACTTTTAATCCGTGTGCCGAGGGTTCAAATCCCTTCGGGCTCGTAAACTTTTCTTTTTCTTTTTTTTTGAAAAAGAATTTTTTATGGTGATTTTAATGCATGAAGAAAAGTATGAGATTCAAGATAAAGAGCACTGGGCAGATGCTCTTGCTGACAAAATCATCGAAGTTAAAGGCGAACTTGAAGAATATACTGTTGCTGCCGGAATAACCCCTAGCGGGGTTGTTCATATTGGTAATTTTCGTGAAATAATCACTGTAGATCTTATTGCAAAAGCGCTTGAAAGAAAAGGCAAAAAAGTAAGGTTCATTTATTCGTGGGATGATTATGATGTTTTTAGAAAAGTTCCTGCTAATTTTCCTGAAAAAGAAATGCTTGAAAAATATTTGAGGCAACCTATTGTTGATGTTCCTGATCCTTTCAAATGTCACAAGAGTTTTGCTGAACACAATGAAAAAGCAGTTGAAGACAAACTTTCAGTGATGGGTGTTTTTCCTAAATTTATTTATCAGTCAAAAAAATATAGGGCTAGTGATTATGCTGAGGGCATGAAAACTGCTATGCAAAATAAAGCAAAAATAAAAGAAATTCTTGATGAGTGGAGAAAAGACCCACTTTCTAGTGATTGGGTTCCAATAAGGGTTTTTTGTAGTAAATGTAATATTGATGAAACTAAAGTAACTGCTTATGATGGAGAATATAATGTAACTTATTTGTGTGAATGCGGGCATGAGGAAAAAATTGATTTCAGAAAAACAGGGCTTGCTAAACTTCAATGGCGTGTGGATTGGCCAATGAGGTGGAATTATGAAAAAGTAAGATTTGAGCCTTCTGGTAAAGAACATTCTTCTGATGGTGGGAGCAACACTACTGCAGAAAGAATAGTAAAAGAAATTTATGGTTTTGAAGCTCCTTTTCATATAATGTATGAATTTATTTCAATCAAAGGAAGCGGGGGGAAAATGTCTAGTTCAAAAGGCAATACAATAGACCTTACTGAAATGCTTTCAATTTATGAGCCTGCACTGATTAGATTTTTATTTGTAAGAACAATGCCTTCAAAAAGTTTTGAGATTTCATTCGATGGCGATGTTTTAACTATTTATGATGAATTTGATAGACTTGAGAGGATTTATTTTGGTGAAGAAGAGACCAGAACGGAATCTGCACTAGAACAGCAAAAAAGAATTTACGAATTATCTTGTATCGAGATTCCAGAAAAAATGCCTTATCAACCGGGTTTTAGGCATATTGCTACTGTACTTCAATCAAATATATTTGATGAGGAAAAAACAGTAGAGTATTTTAAAAATGAGTTAAAAACAGATTTTGATAAAAAAAGACTTAAAGAAAGAATTTTGTGTGCGAAAAATTGGATTGAAAAATATGCGCCTGAACAATTTCTCTTCAAAATTCAAGAATCTGTTACTGTTGATGCTGAAAAAATCCCAAAAGAAATTAAACTTGCGCTTAAAAAATATGCGCAAGTAATTACTGATTCGATGAGTGAAGAACAATTAGGTGAAAAATTTAAAGAAATTTCAGCGTCCACAAAAATTTCGCTTAAGGAACTTTTTAGTGCAGCATATGTACTTTTATTGAATAAAGAAAGAGGACCTAAACTTTTCCAACTCATTAAAAGTGCAGGAGTGTCAAAGTTTAAGTATCTCGCAGAAAATCTTTCATCTAAAGAAATTAAATCAAAAAAACAAGAAATTAATCTTCCTGGAAAAGATAAACTTGAAGAAAAATTTGATTTTGAAATTTCAGAAGACTTGAAAAAAAATTTTCCAAATCTTAGAATGGGACTAATTATAATAGATACTCTTGATAATCAAGAAGTGTCTGATGAAATAGTTTCATTGCTCCGTTCTCAAGAAAAAGAAACCAAAAAAGCACTTGAAGGAAAAGAGCTTAGTTCTGTTGAAAATCTAAAATTGTGGCGGGAAGCATATTCTTCGTTTGGGGGCAAACCAAAAAAGAATAAGCCTTCAGTTGAAGCTCTTGTAAAAAGAGTTGTCAAAGGAGATGAACTGCCTAACATAAATTCACTCGTGAATTTGTATAATTATATTTCAATTAAATATTTGCTTCCTGTTGGGGGAGATGATATTTCTAAAGTTGAGGGTAAAATTACTCTTGGTTATGCAAAAGGAAATGAAAATTTTTTGATGATTGGTGCTTCTGAAGCAGAATCCCCTAAAGAAGGGGAAGTAATTTATAAGGATTCAAAAGATGTTCTTTGTAGGCGTTGGAATTGGAGAGAATGTGAAAAAACTAAGTTAACATCTAAAACAAAGACTGCTGTTATTTATCTTGAAAGTCTTAATTTAGAGGATGATTTGGGTAAAGCAGTTGAAGAGCTTGCAAATCTTATTGAAAAGTACTGTAAAGCTAAAACATCGGTTTTTGTTATATAATAATGATTAATAAGAGTGTTTCAATGGGTAATATTTAGTTTTGCGGGCCCGTAGCTCAGTCTGGCAGAGCACCTGGCTCTTAACCAGGGTGTCGAGGGTTCAAATCCCTTCGGGCTCGTAAACTTTTCTTTTTTTTATAAAAAAAAGAAAATAGTTGCTCTTTCATAGGCTCTTTTTAAAGAGTTTCGAGAAAGTAATTCATAAGATGAATTAAACGGGAAGGTAGCTCAGTTTGGGAGAGCACATGGCTGAAGACCATGGTGTCGCGGGTTCAAATCCCGCTCTTCCCATCTTTTATCTTAATTAACTTTTTCTAATTTTTATTTTTTTGATTGAAAACGGTTGCTTTTAATTTGTTTTCATTCCAATATTCTTTGGTGGCTTTATTGGTTTTTTTTAAATTGTCTAAAAGTTTTATTTTTCTTTTTTTAATTATATTTTCAGCTTTTTCTTTTGCTGCTACTCCTTCTGTTTTAAGTGACTCTCACCCTAATGGGGAATGGAGTGATAATCAATTCATTACTTTTGAATTTTCTTATAGTGGTGCGACTCAATATTTGTATTTGGTTGACACAGCTGAAAACACAATTCCTTCTTCTTCTGATTCTTCTGTTGCTTTTGTTTCTTCTTCTGATGCTTCTTACATAAACATTGGTTCAAAACTTGATGGAATTTATTGGATTCATGTTCGTGCAAAAGATTCTTCTGGTTGGAGTGATACGACTCATTATGAAATAAAACTTGATAAAACTGGGCCACTTAGACCTGAAAATATTACTGCAGAACCACAAGAAAATGGGGATATAAAAATTTCTTGGGAAACTGCTGAAGATTCTCTTTCTGGAACAGAATATTATGATGTTTATCGAAGTGTTTTATTATTTGTAAAAGATGGAGACATGTCTAGGCAGTTTAGAATAAGAGATGCTGTAGCAAAAAAAATTGCTTCAAATGTAACTGAAAATTTTATTATTGATTCAAATAGTATAACTGAAGGTTATCGTTATCATTACAAGGCGGTTGCTTTTGATAAGGCAGGAAATCAAGGAGTTGTAAGTCAAGCAGCATCGGCAAGAGCACCATCATTTTGTGATTTTGTTCCAAACATCGAAACAGAAATTAAAGATAATAATTTAGTAATAAATGTTGAAACTGCTGGCCAATTCAAAAAAGGGCATGTTTCTATTACGGTTCCTTCAGGAAAAGAAATTGTTCTTGTTGAAAGTGAATCAAACGTTTCATCAATAACTACAACACTTGGGCTTTCAAATAATATTGAAGGGGATTATAACATTTTTTTTACTTCAATTGATAATGATCAAGATGAATGTATTGCACAAAAAACATTCTATTATGATATAACTAATCCTGAAATTGAAATTGTTTCTCCAGAATCAACAAATGTTCTGGAATATTTAGTTAAATTTGAATTTAATGTTTCAGATTCAGGTACTAATCCTTCAGGTATTGAGAAAGTTTCTCTTTTTGTTGAAAAAGACGGAGAAGAAGTGCTTATAGGAGATGCTGTTGAAGAAGGGTCAAAATATGTTTATGATTGGAATACGCTTCATTTCAATAATGGTAGATTTAAA
>CAYMWD010000062.1:0-5692 GCA_964394025.1 uncultured archaeon
GATGCGGTTATCAGACTGACGGTTTCAGAGCTACATTAAGCTCTGTAATGATGTACCATTATCCTTATCTTGAACCTGAACAGGCACCATGGCTTTCGTTCGGCGAATACAATGAATTAATAATCTGCAACAGGCTTTACCAAATGACTGGAAAAACAATATGCCCTATATATAGGGCTTATGGAACAACAGAAAAAGAAAGTGGAAAAGATTTTATTGATGATTTTAGTGAATAATCAAATTTAAATAAATCAAAAAACTTGTATAACTTAAATAATTCAATTATTTTTGGAGGAATACTAAATGAAAATTGGAACAATAATAATTATTGCACTGCTTGCATTCATGGTGCTGACACTCGGCTGTCTGGAATCAGGACCGCTATGCGGAGATGGGGTGTGCGATGAAAAGGAAGATTATTACTCTTGCCCTGCTGACTGTGCAACCGAACCCTCAGGCTGTGTTGACCAGTGCGGAGACAATGTCTGCGCAGAAAACGTTTGCCTTGGGCCAAATTGCCCTTGCGCCGAAACACCTAAAAATTGCCCTGCTGACTGTGTAGCCGAAATTACATCATAAGCCAAAAAAATTATAGTGAACCCCTCAAAGAGGGGCTTTTTCTTTTTTTTCCAAACCCAAATCTTAAATAACCAAACAGCGTATTTTTTGCATGAGTGAAAAACCAAAGTTTTGGGAACATGAAAAGTTTATTTTTGTTATGATTTTTGTAGTTGGTTTTGTTGTTGGCGCAATTATAGTAAATCAGGTTATTGACCCTGTGCTTTATTCTTCTCAGAGTTCGGATTATAATGCAATTTCAGAACTTAATAATAGATTAGATACGAGAAATGATGAACTTTATAATTGTTTAATTGAAAATGCGATTGATACAGAAACTTGCTAATTTTTTAGGTTTGGTTCGCGCCACTCTTTTCTTTTATCTGCAAATGAAATTGGTTTTGGGATTTCTTCGTGTTTCATTTTTTCGGGAATTTCAATTGTTTCAATAAAAACATCTTCGACAATTTCTTCGGCTTTTTTATCAGCTGCTTCTTTTTCACTCATTGAAAGTTTTCTTTCAGTATCTTTCATTATATCTCTAGCTTCTTCGCGATAAAGACTGTTTATTTCTGCTTCAAAATCAATTATTTTGAATTGTTTTTCTTTAGTTATTGATTCATAATCTTTAGCATTGATTTTTCTTTTAAGAAAAAGTTTTTTTGCATTATGGATTTCTTGTTTTTCTTTTTCCATTAAACGAAGTAATTGTTTTAATTTTTCATTTCTGTGTTCTCTTAAAAAAAGGCCTTTTTCAGCATACATTTTTTCGACACGCGCATTGATTTTTTCAACAGAAATTTCAGCATCAATAGCAATAAGTTTTCTATGAAGAACTCCGTTTAATTCAGCATAAGCTTCTTTTGAAATATCCCCTTTGAACATTTTTTTTTCAGTGAGTCTTATTTCATCAAGAATTTTTTTTCGCTCAGTTTCTAATTTTTGTTTTTCAAGAAAATCAAAAAAACTTATTATACGCTGAAAAAAGCTTGATATTGTTTCAGTAATACTCATACAAGCAGATTAGGATTAACAGAAATAAAAATCTTCCCTTTAGAAATCAATTCCTTTTTCTTTGATTCCAAGAGCATCTCGAGCAAATTTAAATTTAGTGTTTCTATCTTTTAAATCTGGCCTAACTAAAAGAGTTATTCTGCTTGGAACACAGGAATCTTTCAGAACATAACCTGATGCTTCTGCAAATTTATCCGACCATTCTTTAATCTCATCAAATTGAGGCATATTTTCTCTTGTTAATCTTTCCCTTGAAGCTCCAAGATGCATATAAGATTTAACTTCAACAAATTCGGGTTTCATTTTATTTACAACTTCAGCCCATTCTTTCAAATATTCTTGCGAATCATTAAGGTCTTTTATTAGTGTGATTCGGACTAATTTTCTTGTTTTTAATTTTGAAATAACCTCTAAAGAATTCATTAATTTTTGCCAACCATCTTTTGCAATAGCTCTGTTTACTTTTTTGAACATTTCTTCATTAGGTGCATCGAGCGAAACGTACAATTGGGAAGGTAAAAACTCTGGCTTTGACCCCATTTTTTCAAACACCTCAGTTTTTTGAGCATTAGTAACTAAAAAAACACTCTTTGTTTCAGGGAGAGCCTTTAATTCAGCTATCAGTTCACCAATTTTAGGATATATTGTGGGTTCGCCTGAAAGGCTTATTGCCCAATGAGAAGGAACAAATGCTCCTTCTAATTTCTTCAAATCCATCCCTTCATATCCTTTGTAACCAATGAGAAGTTTCTTTCTTTGCACTATGGTTCCTTTAATTATTTTACTAGGCTCATCAAGTTCAAGCTCTTCAAGGTTCTGGTCACGCATCCACTCCATTGGACGCCAGCAAAAAATACAGTTTTCATTACACCACATTACAGTAGGGGACATTTGAGCGCACTTTTCACACTCAACACCATAAAATTTCTGCTTATAACAAACACCCTCTTGTTTCAGAGCTTTCTTATTCCAAGAACAAATCTGAACACCTGAGTGACTGCCTATTAATGCATACTTAGCACCCTTAAGCTTCTCAACTTGAGTTTTAGAAAGATACTTTGTTTCCTCTTTTTCTGAATGAATATAATCATTTTCTTGATTCAAACCAAAAACCTACTAATATACATAACGCATCCTTTTATTAAATTTATATATTAAAGCACTGTAAAAGCGCAAAAACTGTTATGTATAGGGGGGTTCTTGCGGTAAATATTTAAATAAGTTAGACTTTTCTATATACAATTACTACTGAGGAGCTCAAATATGTACAAATACACAATCGCAAGGCAATTGGCAACAAAAAGAGTGATTACAAATAGAGGAGATGAAGTTGGAAAACTAGTCGACCTTTTAGTAGATGAGGCAAGCGGAAATCTTGAAGCTTTGTTAGTTGAAATAGACCGAGACAGCAAAGTAGTAAAGAATGTTACCGCAAAAGACCGAATAATCGAAGTGCCATACTCTGCAGTTACTGCTGTTAGCGATGTTTTTATTGTTGATGAACGCGAACTTGCGTCAAAAGAATGAGCTTTTTAATTAAAGCTCAACTTCTATCTTTTTTCTTGATAAATCTATTTTTTTGATTAAACCTGCGGTTTTATTGCCTTTTGAAGCAGCAGAACTGAAAGTATACATAATTTCTTTTTCTTTGAGTCCTTTTTTCATTGCAATAAGAACTGCATTTTTTAACTCTTCGAGTTCTGAATAATGCTCATAAATTACCTCAGCTTTTTTTTTGTTTTCTTCTATTCCTTTTTCAAATTTTTTTCTTGCTTCTTCTTGTTGTTTTTTTTGAAATTCTAATCCTGAAAGTTTTTCTTTTGATTGATTTTCTTCTTTCAAAAGATGTTTTGAAACAGAAGCGTCTTTGGATAATTGTTCATCAATATAAGCACTTATTGAATCAATTTTTTCTGGTGTTTCTTCTAAATGATTTAATTTGAATGGATAAACAAATTCTTTGTATTTTACTGGTTTTAGATTTTTTTCATTTATTGTGTAAAGTTTTTTTGTTTCTTCAAGAATTTTGGATAATTCTGTTTCTTTTAATTCAACTGCTGGTTTTTTCTTGTCAATTTTTGTTTTATAAAACACTTCTTCTGCAGCAAGAGGAGAAATACTTAGGTTTGAAATAAGTGTTCTTATGCTATCTTTTTTTGATTCTTTGAATGCATCTATTATTGATTTTTTATCGTACTTTAATGGATTTTGTGCACGTGCCTTTGGAAACTGATACTTTTCTCCTTTCTTAGTAGTTCTGTCAGTCCAAGATTCATTTTTTAAGCAAGAAATAATTGTACCTTCTTCGTTTAGAAGAATCATGTTTCCTTCGCCCATTAATTCAAGTACAAGTAAATGTTCAATTAATTTTATTACACAAACTCTGTCAAATTCATATTGTTCTATTGTTCTGATTTTTTTGTTGTATAATTCTTTTTTGAGTGATATTGCAAAATTACTTTTTCCGTGTCTAGCTTGGATAGAATAATTAGAAAGGTATGGCGAATTTGGAGTTAAGATTAAATCTTTGGAACCATTTTTTGAATGAATTTTTATTTTTAAAACGCCTTGTTTTATTTCAGAAACTTTATTGATGTAAGCTTCTTCTAAAAAAAATTTTAATTCCAATATCAAATAAGCGAGTGTTAAATTATCAAGCATGGAATGATTGCTGAATAAAAGTTTAAATACTTTGATTCCGTTACATTTTGAATGATAAAAGGACAGGGAACACTGGAAATGCTCATCGGACTGGGTGGAATCATAATTGTTGCACTTATAGTAATTACAATGGTTATTGGAGGATTGCTTCAGGACACTGGAGACACTGCAAACGACAACTTATTTGCTTTTATTGATGCAATCGAAACAAACGAAAGCAACATGCTCGAGAACAGCAGTTTTGAAATTGATACGACTCCTGCGGACGGAGTGCCTGATTTCTGGATAATCCCACACCCTTCGAATTTTTATCTTTCAAATGAAGAATCGCGAAGAGGAAGTTATTCAATAAAATTAATTTCAACTCCTGGAAATCTTCTTGGAAACCCTTATGGAAAAGAAATGCACCAGGAAGTAACTTTGGCTAAAGGAACTTACAGAATATATGCATACATAATGCAAAAAGCAGGAGAAAGATTTGCAAATAATGACCCGTATTTTGATGTTTACTGTGAAGACTGTGGTGCCGGTGATCATGAATTATGCGATGCATTCCTGCCCGCAGAAAAGGATAATGTTTATGATCAATGGGTCAGACCTTCATCAACCGATTGCGAAATAACGCAGACTGTTATTGATAATTATTATAATGCTGACCCTCCAGGCACCCATTCATCAATAACTGTAATGATAAGAATTGTTGCAGAAGATGATTTTGCAATAACCCCGCCGGTAGGCTGGACTGAATCAATCGCATATATTGATTCAGTAGGTTTGTTGAAAATCAACTGAAGAAAGGCTTTTTACTACTTTTCTCTAGAAATTAATTCATGAAACCACTTATTGTATTGGCTTTAACTGGAAGTATTGCTGCGGTCAGGTCGTTTGATTTATGCAGGGCTTTGCGCAGAAACGGTTTTGATGTGCAGGTTGTGATGAGCGAAGCCTCGAAAGGAATCATCACTGAAGAGTCAATGGAGTATGCTTCTGGAAGAAAAGTGATTACAAAAATTTCAGGAAGCGTTGAGCACGTCGAATATTTTGGCGAGGAAGGAAAAGCAAAATTACTTTTGATTGCCCCTTCAACTGCAAATACAATAAGCAAAATTGCAATGGGAATTGATGACACAATGGTCACGACTTTTGCAACAACGGCAATAGGCTCAAAATACCCTGTTTTATTAGCGCCTGCGATGCATTACACAATGTATGAGCACCCTATTGTTGAGGAGAATCTTGCAAAGCTTGAGAAAAGAGGAGTAAAAGTTATATTGCCTATTCATGAGGAAGGAAAAGCGAAAATTCAGAGCATTGAAAAAATTGTTTTTGAAACAGAAAAAGCACTTGCATCGGGAAAATTAAAAGGTAAAAAAGTGATTGTTGCTTCTGGTGCATTTGAAAGTAAAATTGATGATATAAGAGTTATTACAAATAAAAGTTCTGGAAAAATGGGTTTTGA
>CAYMWD010000063.1:0-5630 GCA_964394025.1 uncultured archaeon
ATAACACAAATGCAAGACTGGGCGTTGTTGCAAAAAGATTTACAAAGAAAAACATTTGTGACGATATAGTTAGGTTTCATTATCTTAACAGATTGGGCACTTTTGATTCATTCACTCCTGATTTAAATATGCAGTACCAAGAACAAAATGATAAAGAATAAATGCAAATACAAATGCAGATAACATATATACTGCCCAATGAACTGCTTCTTCTTTTTCAAAAACAAAAATATACACATAAATTAAAGTAATGAGTCCAAAAACTAGAGCAGTGAAACCCATTGTAAAAAATGCTAAAATAAGAAGAATAAAATAACTTGCTCCAAAAACAAACCATTGGATTTTTTCAGAAGCCGAATCAATTTTAGGAAGTATAAAATTGTCAACATAAGTGAATGGATCAATCCACTTTAGTTTTTCTTTTATTTTTTTAAACATGCAAACAAAACAAAGTCAAAAAGGATTTAAAACAAAACCCCATTATTTTAGGATTTTGTTTGTTTTTGATAAAAAATCTTCGAGAGTTTTTTCAACATCCTTTGCTGCTTCTTCTAGAACTTTTTTAGGTGTTTTTCCTTTTGTTCTAAGAACAAATCTTGAACCAGTATCTGTAGGATGATCAAGCATGCATGAAACAAATTCTACACTCTTGTTTTCAAGAAGTTTCTGTTTAAGGAGATTTGGAAAAGCATATCTTTCTCCTTCCATCAAAAATTCAACATATTGTTTGTCTTCTTTTATTACACTAATTTTCATTTTTTCACCTCAAAGTATAATCGCTTGAAATTTTTCTTAATTCCGTGTCACCTGTAACAGGATCACGAAGTTTATTGTCTATAAGAATTAATGGTCTTCTTGATTTTACACCAAATGCTTTAATTACTCCAAGCTCTCTGTCTTTGGTTTCAACTTCAAGACCATAACGTTCAACTTGAATAACCCTTGCTTTTACAATATCCCCTACTCGGTAAAATTCTTTTGTATCTTTAACAAATGAATCGGCAATATTTCTAACACCTATACATGCCGAACGATTATGCACAACAAGTACTTCTCCATCTATTTCAGATTCTTTTACTTCAATAAGTACAAAATTAGGTTTTACCATTGAAACTATACCTTTTACAATAGCCCCTTTTACCATTATTCTTTTCTCTTTACTTACTTTATCTACACTTGCTTCATGGTTAGCAGTATCTATATTTTTTCTACCAATTGAATCAGAAAATATTTTTCCATCATCGTCGAATGCGTTTTTACCTGGCACAAATTCTTCTTCATATCCTAATTCGCTTCCAGGAAGCACAAAATCATTTTTTGACAATAAAATCACTCCAAAAACAGTTCTATTAGTTTACTAGAATTCCCCTTAAATGTATTTAAATTACTTTGCATCGGCTTAATTTGAAACAATTTTCACAAAATTATTTAAAGTGGGGTATCGTATTGGTCTTATGGTATTAGAATCTCTTTCGAATTTTAAAAAAGCTGAAAAACACCCCGTAATGCTTTTTTTTGTTGCTTTTATTACAACTACACTTGCCATGTTTGTTTCATACACTATTTTTCCTGCAAGCAGTTCGATACTTACAATAGCATTTATTGCACTTGTATTCATGCCAATAATGCATACTTTATTTATTGAAGAAGAAGAACAAGAAGTTGAAGAAAGAGACACTCCTTTTTCATTTATTTCAACACACTTTGATGTTATCCATATTTACTCCTGGATTTTTATAGGCCTTGTTTTTACATACGCTTTTTGGACAGTAATACTTCCAGATACAAATACAGACTGTGAAGGAGTTGGTTGTAATGTTCCTACAAAAGAAAAAATTTTTGCAGAACACAATAATGTTTACTCTAATATCACTGGAAAAATTATTGGCGAAACTGAATGTTTTAATTCCAATACAAAATCTTTCACAAACTGTTTCGAACTGATATTTTTGAATAATTCATGGATAATGATTCTCGCAGTATTATTTTCACTTCTTTGGGGCGCAGGTGCTTTGTTTCTTTTAAGTTGGCAAGCATCAGTAGTTGGTTTTTTTATTGGGAATGAAATTCTTGCAAACAGCCTTGAGTCAGGAATTGCAAGAGCAATAAGTTATTTACCTCACGGCATACCTGAAATAATGGCATACTTTGTAGCAGCAATTGCAGGAGGAATAATTTCAGCCGCAATTTCTAAAAGTTCATTCAAAAAACACGAATTAGGAGTTGTTTTAGTTGATACTGTTCTTTTAATTTTACTAGCATTTGTAACATTATTTATTGGAGCATTTATTGAAACTGCAGAAATATTCGGGCACTGGGAAATAGCAACACTAGGCGTAGGTGCATTTGGTGCACTTTACATGGTGCTTTATGTTCCTGCAGTAAGGTATAGAGTAAGAAAACTAAGAAGACACTTAAGAGGAAAAATAGTTGAAGAAATTTAAAATTATAAACTTTATAATTTTATTTTCATCAAATTTAATTTTTATCAATTTGGTTTTTTTATTCTTTTAATTTTTTTATCAATCTAATTTTTTATTTGTAAAAATTTTTATTTGTCAGATTTTTTCTTTTTAGTAGGTTCAGAATTTTTTCCTAACAAATTTTTTACTACTGGCGCATAATCTTTCAAAAGTTGTTCAACATTTTCTTCGCCAGATTTACCTGAAAGAGATTTAGCCAAATTAGTGAGTTCCATTGGCAAAATAAATTTAGTGCTTTTTCCTTCACCAATTTTTTCAAGTGCACGAATATAATAGTAAGCAATTGCTTTATCACCAAGATTTTCTGCAGCAGCACGAATTGCTTCAATTTCTGCTTGATGACCTTTTGCATCTTCCATCCTAGCAAGTTTTTTCTGTACTGCTGCTTTTTGATGATGCATTGCCTGCATAACTTCACGAGGAATATTAATATCTTTTATTGAAGCTTCTTCAACAATAACCCCCCATTTCTTTGCAATTTTTTCAAGATCTTCTTTAAGACTTGTATTAAGTTCTTCAACTTGAGAAATAAGTTCTGTTAATTCAAGCGAACCTGCCTTGTCCCTAATAAGCCCTATTACATAAAGTTTAGACGCTTTAGTGTAATCATCTACTTCAATAACACTATTTATTATCGCGGAAGTTTCTTTGCTTACTTTTAAAAAAATTACAGCATCAATTGTAACTTCAACATTATCTTTTGTAATAACCTGTTGTCTTGGAATATCAATTGTTTTTGTTCTTAAATCAACAGTTGTATAATTTTCAGCAGGCGGAAATACCATAGTCCAACCAGGGCCTTTTACTCTATTTACTTTTCCAAACCTAAAAATAACAGCTCTTTCAAAATCTCTTAACTGAAGGATATAATCATATTTTGCAATAAGATATAAAAAAACTAAAATTAATCCAACCAAAAGTGCATTTTCAGTTATAAATTCAGCATTTTGAAGAAGAAGAAAAACAAAAACTACAATAAGAATTACAAATCCAAGAAAAATAATAGATTTCGTATTATTGTCAGCCAAAAAAAACAACCCCTCTATATAGTATATTCACTTATATTATAAGTTTTTATAGGTGTTAATTCATATAAATACATTTGTAAGGTGCCTGAATGAATAAAACTGAAAATCTATTAGTGGTGTGCGTTGACCGAGATAATGATCTTGGTAAAAAAGCAGATGTACAAGGCCCTATTATAGGTAGAGATGCTTGCATAAAAGCCGCAGCAAAACTAGCAATACAAGACCCAACTGATTCTGATTCTAATAGCATATTTGGCGCAGTAAAAATGTTTGATGAAGTAAAAAAAACAACAAATGCACAGGTGGTTGTACTTACAGGATATGGAAAAACAGGTTTTGAATCTGACCGAAGAATAAACCAACAACTTGAAGCAGTTTTAGAGGGATTTGATGCAACTGGATTTGTACTTGTAACTGATGGAGCAGAAGACGATCAAGTTATGCCTATACTTGAAAGTCGCGCTCCAATAATTTCAAAAGAAACAATAATCGTAAAACAAGCATCTCAAGTTGAAAGTACTTACTACACAATAAAACAAGCACTTAGAGACCCTGATTTTGCAAGAACATTTATTCTGGTTCCAGGGATTGTTGTTCTCTTATGGGGTGTACTTGCTTTTGCTGATTCTGAAAAATTATTTTTCCAAAGCATGCTTGTAGTTGTTGGCTCTTATTTAATACTAAAAGGAACTGGCCTTGAAGAAAAAATTGCAAAAGCAACATCTACAGTAACACAAAGTCTTTCATTACAAAGAGTTAGCTTTCCATTTTACATGATGACTATACTTCTTTTCATTATAGGAATTTATGCATCATATCTTGAATTCAATATTACTGACAAAGCAATTTTTTTCAGGGTAATTGATTCAATTGGACAATTATTATTATTTTTGAGCCTTACTGCAATATCTTTTATAGTTGCAAGAAGCGTAGATGCAATACAACTAAAGAAAGCATTTTACTTACGAGAAAATTTTCTTTCAGGAGCAGCAATCCTTATACTTTGGTTTATTCTAGAAGCAGGAAGAAAAGTAATAATTGGAGAATCTTATGCTGACTTAACTTGGTTTGGGTTAAATGTATTAACCGGATTTGTATTCGCAGTAATAGCTTATAAGTTTTCAAAATCATTAGACGTAAGAAAAAAAGTTACAAAACTTCTTGTTGGTCTGCCAGTCTATGCAAAAGACGGAAAAATGTTAGGTGCTGTTGAATCAATAGAAGCAAAAAAAGAATTTGAATACAAGAATTTTAAAACCAAAAAAAGTAATATAATAAAACAAGGTGAATTTGTTCTTCAAGAAGGAAGAATTGTTCTTGTTTAATTAAACAACTGATTTTTTTACTGCCTTGTTAATAACTTTTGGAAGAGAAATTGAAAGCAATTTTTTCAGGCTTGCTAAAAGCTTTGTTTTTTTAGGATTTTTTTCAAAAGCACATTCCAAAACATCTGAAAGAGTAGCAACAGGAATAATTTTAATTTTTTTCAAATCATCAGGATTAAGAATAATATCATCTTCATTTGATTTAGGAACAATTACTTCTTTTAGCCCTGCTTTTATTGCTGCAGAGACCTTAGCACTTACTCCGCCAACAGGAAGCACCTCACCTCTTACACTTAAAGACCCAGTCATTGCAAGATCTTGCTTTACACCTATCCCTTCAATAGCTGAAACAACAGCAGTTGCAACACTGACCGACGCTGAATCTCCTTCAACACCGCTATAAGATTGTAAAAACTGAATGTGTAAATCATAACGTGAAAGATCTTTTCCAGATAATTTTTTGATTATTGCAGAAACATTTTGTACTGCTTCTTTTGCAATTTCTCCGAGTTTTCCTGTTGCAATTATTTTACCTTCACTACTAGATTGTGCAGGAGCAACTTCTGCTTCAATAGGCATTACCAAACCTGCATCTCCTTCACCCATTACTGCAAGCCCATTTACTCTGCCGATTGCATAACCTTTGGTAAGATAAACATCATAATCTCTCTTGTTTTCAATTATTTTTCCAGCCATTTGTTGTTCAAGAGTTTTAGCAGACATTCTTGCTTCAAAAATATCTTGAGGAACAACAAGAGCATGTCCTTTTTCTTTTGCAACATCTCCAGCAGCAC
>CAYMWD010000064.1:0-5537 GCA_964394025.1 uncultured archaeon
TTTCAAATCCATGTATTTCAAAAACCATTGTTTTGAGGTTAAAATTTCAATATCTGTTTTGCATCTTTCATGTGTATTAACAACGTGTCTTATTGGTTCAATTTTTTCAATGTAACCAGCTTCTTTCAAATCTTCAATAATTGCTTTTCTTGCTTGGTTAGATTTCATTCCAGTATATTTTCCTGCTTTTTCATTAAATTTACCGTCTTTACCAACAATTTCAATTATAGGCATGTTGAATTCCATTACCCATTCAACATCATCTAAATCACCAAAAGTACAATGATAAACCGCTCCAGTTCCAAAATCCATTTTTGCAGCTTTGTTTGCATAAATTTTTACTTTTCTATCAAAAAACGGAATTTCAACTTCTCTGCCAATTAAATCTTTATATCTCTCATCATCAGGGTGTACATGTACTGCAACACAAGCAGGCATTAATTCAGGCCTTGTAGTTGCAATTGTAATTTTTTTTCCACCCTCAACATTAAATGTTATGTATACAAACTGTGAGTCTTGTTCTTTGTCTTCTAACTCAGCTTGTGCTATTGCTGTTTCGCATGTTGGACACCACATTGTTGGTGCTTCTTTTCTATATACTCTTTGCATTTCATAAATTTCAATAAAACTTTTTTGACTAGTTTTTCTTTCAGAATCAGATATTGTTCTGTATGGATTTTCCCAATCATGTATGCTTAATCCAAGACTTTTGAAATCAGCTAACATTGTAGCTTCCTGTTTTTTTGTTTCTTCTAAACAGATTTTGATGAATTCTTCTCTTGTAAAATCTTTAGCTCTGATTGCCCTAGCTTTTTCAACCAATCTTTCTGTAGCAAGGCCATTATCATCCAATCCGAACGGGTAGAATACGTTAAATCCTTGCATTCTTTTAAATCTTGCAATAAAATCAGCCTGAGTGTACGAAAAAGCATGTCCTAAGTGCATTCTCCCTGAAACTGTTGGAGGGGGTGTATCTATAGAATAAATGCTTCCATTTGCATTAGGGTCAAAATCGTATGTTTTATGGTCTTCCCAGTGTTTTTCCCATTTAGCTTCAATTTCGTGAAAATCAATTCCTTTTCCCTTTTCTTTAGCCATTCAAAACACTAACTCCAATAATTCTTTTGTATGCTTCGCTCTCTCAATTTCAGTAGAAAAAGTATTAAAAAGTGCTTTTGAGAACGATATAAATCACTTATAAATTGAAGTTGAAAACTTATTTAAATCACGGTGTTTTTATATTATTTGGTTTTATGGCTTTAAATGATATGTTCTATAGGAGTACAAAGAAACTTAGTGTTTTAATTTTGACTAATTTTGTTAGTTATTATTTTTTGTTAACGAGTAGTTTTTTGAGTGAAACCAACATCGAAACTTATTTTTACATTGTTGTCATTTGGATTATAGCATTGGTTAGTCCAACTTATTTGCTTTGGACTAAAAAAATAAGTTCTGAAGGGGCAAGAGCACGTATAGAAATATTCAAAGAAATGTTAAAACCTCCAAAGTGGGTTCCTAAACTTATTATTGCCGGAATTATTTTATCAGTTTTATTTTATTATTTATTTTTTTCAGTTCCTATTGAGAATATTATTTCTGTAACAATTGATTTACTTTACTTTGGTTTTTATTTTCTGGACTTTATGCTTTCAGTTATGCTTTTGCCGTTCCTTATAGGGCAACAGGTTGTGGTTACTTTATCTGCTAAAAAATCATTAACATCAATAAAATAGTTCATTCAAATATCCCTTTTAATTTTCCAAATATTCCTTTTCTTTCCTTTGCAAGTTTTTCTTCTTTTGCAAGTTTTTCAAAAAGTTCTTTTTGTTTTTTGGATAATTTTTCAGGTGTTTTTATTATTGCTTTTACATACTGGTCTCCGTATGAAGAACCATTTACTTGTTTGATTCCTTTCCCTTTCATTTTGAATAAGGTTCCTGCTTGGGTTCCATTAGGGACTTTTAATTTAGCTTTTCCTTTTAGTGTTGGTACTTCTATTTCGCTTCCAAGTGCTGCTTCTGAAAATGATACTGGTACTTCCATGAAAATATCTATTCCATCTCTTTTGAATATTTCGTGTGGTTCAACAAAAATAATTACAATCATGTCTCCTGAAGAAGCGCCCTTTTCACCAACATTTCCTTGACTATGTAATCTCAAATGATTTCCCGTATCAATTCCTTCAGGAATATTAACATTGATTTTTTTTCTTTGCCTTACTCTTCCTTTACCATTACATTTTGAACAAGGATCAGAAATAATTTCTCCGGCGCCGTTACATTTAGAGCAAGTGCTTTGAGTTTGAATTACCCCTAAAAAAGTTTTTCTAATTTGTTTTTGAGTTCCAGAACCATGACAAACATTACAAGTTTCTTTTTTAGTTCCTGGTTTTGCACCTGAACCATTACAAGTATCACATTCTTCGACTCTATCAACTTCAATTATTTTTTTTGTTCCAAATGCAGCATCTTCAAAAGAAACACTCATTTTTACTACAATATCGTCCCCTCTTCTTGGGCCTCTACGTCCGTGCATTCCTCCGCCCATTCCGCCAAAAATATCCGAGAAACCGCCTCCAAAATTAAAGCTTTCAAAAATATCCTCAAACCCTGAGAAATCCCCTCCGAAACCTTGAAACCCGCCCTGCCCAGAAAACCTTTCGCCTTGTTCTCCGAATTGGTCATAATTTCTTTTTTTTTCTTCGTTTCCTAAAATAGAATAAGCATGCTGAACATCTTTGAATTTTTGTTCTGCATTAGGTTCTTTTGAAATATCGGGGTGATATTTTTTAGCAAGTTTTTTGTATGCTTTTTTTATCTCGTCTTGAGAAGCGCTTTTTGAGACGCCTAAAATATTGTAGTAATCTTCTGTCATATAAAAACCTAATTAAAGAAAAGATAAAAAAGAGAAGAAATTATTTCTTCTCATTATCTTTAGTTTTGTCTTTGTCGTCTTCAACAGTATAGTCAGCATCAACAACCTTTTCATCTTTATCCTTTGATTTCTCGCCAGCACCTTGTGCTTGCTGTTGCTTTTCTGCTTCTTCCTGTGCTTTTTTGTAAAGTTCTGTTGAAGCTTCCTGAACAATTTTATTCAGTTCTTCCAATTTTGCCTTAATTTGTGAAGCATCTTTTTCCGCAGGCTCTAGCAATTTTTTCAATTCTTCGTTCTTATCTTTAATTGCTTTAACCTTGTCTTCCGGAATTTTATTCTTCATTTCTTCCATTAATTTTTCAGTTGAATAAACTGTAGCATCAGCACTGTTGATTGTTTCAATTTCTTCTTTTTTCTTTTTATCTTCTTCTGAATGTGCTTCAGCGTCTTTTTTCATTTTTTCAATTTCTTCATCGCTTAACTTTTCAGAAGCAACAATTTTGATGCTCTGTTCTTTTCCAGTTCCAAGATCTTTTGCTTTTACATGTACTATTCCGTTTGCATCAATATCAAAAGTAACCTCAATCTGTGGAATTCCTCTTTGTGCTGGCGGAATACCAACTAATTGAAATCTACCTAAACTTTTGTTATCAGTAGCCATTGCTCTTTCTCCTTGAAGCACATGAATATCAACTGCTGGCTGATTATCTGATGCTGTTGAAAAAATCTGGCTTTTCTTTGTTGGAATGGTTGTGTTTCTTTCAATTAATTTTGTGAAAACACTTCCCAAAGTCTCAATTCCAAGGCTTAAAGGGGTAACATCAAGCAAAAGAACATCTTTTACCTCGCCTGAAAGAACACCGCCTTGAATAGCTGCGCCCATTGCAACACATTCCATTGGGTCTACTCCGTGTTCGACTTTTGTGCCAATTTCTTTTTCAATAAATTTTTGAACAATCGGCATTCTTGTTGGACCGCCAACCATAATAATTTTGTTGATATCGCTTGGAGTCAATTTTGCATCAGCTAATGCCTGTTGCATAGGTTTTGCACATTTTTTCACAATAGGTCCTATAAGTTCCTCTAGTTTAGCTCTGTTAATTTTAATTTGCAAGTGCTTTGGACCGTCTTGAGTTGCAGTAATATAAGGCAAATTAACTTCAGTTTCGAGAACAGTTGAAAGTTCAATTTTAGCTTTTTCAGCTGCTTCCTCAACCCTCTGCATTGCAGATTTGTCTTTTGAAAGGTCAACGCCCTGATTCTTTTTGAAATCAGTTGTAATATAATCAGTAAGCGCCTTGTCCATGTCCCTTCCTCCAAGCTGTGTATCCCCAGAGGTGCTTCTTACTTCAAATACTCCTTCCTCATAATCCATTACAGTAACATCAAGTGTTCCGCCACCCAAATCAAATACAAGAATTTTGTATTTCTGTTCTTTTTTATCAAGACCATAAGCAAGTGAAGCTGATGTTGGTTCATTAACAATTCTTGTCACTTCCAAACCAGCGATTGCACCAGCATCTTTTGTAGCCTGTCTTTGATTATCGTCAAAATAAGCAGGAACAGTTATTACTGCTTTTTCAACTTTATCTCCAAGGAAAGCTTCAGCATCCTTTTTGATTTTTTGCAAGACAAATGCGGAGAGCTGCTGAGGAGTATACTCTTTATTGCCTACTTTGTACATGTGTGAGGTACCCATTTTTCTTTTGAATCCTGAAAAAGTATTTTCAGGATTAGTTACTGCCTGTCGCCTAGCAGGCTCACCCACTAACATTTGTCCATCTTTTGTAAACGCAACAACACTCGGAAACGCTTTACCATAAGCTGTATTTCCCTCTGCACTTGGAATTATTTTCGGCTTTCCCCCTTCCAAAACAGCAGCCGCACTATTTGATGTTCCTAAATCGATTCCTATTATTTTACTCATTTCAAATCACTCCTTTTCCTCAATTTTATTAACTTTAACTTTAGCAGGCCTCAAGACTCTGCCATTAATTAAATATCCTTTTTGAAACTCTTCTAAAATTTCTCCCTCTTTTTTTCCTTTTTCATGAGCAGTCATCATACACTCATGTAAATTAAAATCAAAACTTTTTCCTTCTGTTTCAATAAATTTCACTCCATTTTTTTCAAGAATTTTAATAAGCTGTTCTTCAATAAGTTCAAGACCTTGCACCATTTCTTTATTTTCATGTTTAGCTCCCTGTTTTACAGCTTCTGAAATTGAGTCAACCAAAGGCAAAAAATCTTTCAAAAGGCCAGCATTAACAATTTTCAAATACTCTATTTTTTCCTTCTCATTTCTTTTTTGAAAATTTTCAAATTCCGCCTGCAAACGCATAAGTGAATCTTTTTGTTCAGAAACCCGTTTTTCAAGTTCCTTTACATTATTTTCCTTTTCCTGCTTTTCATCTTTTTTATGCAAAATATCACCAAAAATGTCTAAATTCTTTAAACATTTACAGAATCTTTTAGACAAAACCTTTTTAAATCCTTTCTCTAAGTTTAGTTTTATGGAACCTCAAAAAAGAAAGATTGCTTTTGAAATTGTTGTTAGAAGAGTTGAAAGGCCTTTACCTAATAAACCTACCGAGGAGTTTGATTGGATTTGTCAGACTTTGGGTTTTTTTGAGCCCATTGATAAGGACAAAACAGCAGCCACA
>CAYMWD010000065.1:0-3285 GCA_964394025.1 uncultured archaeon
TTGAAACAGGAAACATAAGCGAAATTAGCAATTATAAGGATGAATTTATAAAAAAATTAAAAGAAAAATCAAAAGAAGAACATCTTCATTTTTACTAAAAAACCCAAGAAAAGATAATCATTTTTACTAAAAAAATCCTTTTAAAAAACCTTACAAACATCATTAATCTTATGTTTCAAAGAAGGGATCGAGAAATTCGTCTATAGGTTCTTTTTTCGTAAAAAAATAATTAATCAATCTAATTTTACAGGTGCTTTTTATGAGTGAACAAATTCAAATAATGGACACTACTCTTCGTGATGGCGAACAAACAAGAGGAGTTTCTTTTTCAAAAAAAGAAAAACTTGCAATAGCAAAAATGCTGCTTAATGAACTTAAAGTTGACAGAATTGAAATTACATCTGCATTGGTAAGTGAAGGCGAAAAAGAATTTGTAAAAGATGCTTGTAAGTGGGCTGAAAGTGAAGGGTTTATTGAAAAACTTGAAGTGCTTGGTTTTGTAAATAAACAAAGTGCAGATTGGTTAAGTGAAGTTGGGTGTAAAACAATGAATCTTCTTGCAAAAGGTTCTTTGAAACACTGCAAAGGCCAACTTAAAAAAGAGCCAGAACAACATTTTGCAGATGTGGCTGAAATAATCGATTATTCTAGTTCTCTTGGAATAAAATGCAATATTTATTTTGAAGACTGGAGTAATGGAATAAAAGATTCTCGTGATTATGTTTTTGATTTTACTAAAGCGCTTAAATCAACAAAAGTTGAAAGATTGATGCTTCCTGATACACTTGGAGTGCTTAGCCCTTTAGAAACCTCAAAATACTGTGCAGAAATGCTTTCACATTTTGATTCAAAGCGATTAGATTTTCATGGACACAATGATTATGGTTTTGCAACAGCAAACACTCTTTCAGCAATACAAGAAGGAATTAAGGGTGTACACACAACAGTAAATGGACTTGGAGAAAGAACAGGAAATGCACCTCTTGCTGAAGTTGTTACTGCAATAAATGACAAATCAAATTATTCTTGCATGGTTGATGAAAAAAGCCTTATGAAAATAACAAAATTTGTTGAAAGAATTTCCGGAAAAAGAATTCCAGATAACAAACCTATTGTTGGAGGTGCAGTGTTTACACAAACCGCGGGAATTCATGCAGATGGAGATGCAAAAGGAAATCTTTATGTTAATCCACTTTTTCCTGAAAGGTTTGGAAGAAAAAGAGAATATGCTCTTGGAAAATTAAGCGGAAAAGCAAGTCTTGAACAAAATCTCAAAGAACTTAAAATAGATTTAACTGTTGAAGAAAAAACAAAAGTGCTTGCAGAAGTTGTTCGGTTAGGGGATAAAAAAGAATCCATTACTCCTGAAGATTTGCCTTTTATAATTGCAGATATTCTTAAGACTCCTCTTGAAAAAAAAGCAGAATTTTTAGATTGCAGTATACTTTCTGCACGCGGTCAAAAACCAAATGCAGCTTTTAAAATGAAATTTAATGGTTCTATTATTGAAGAATCAGCTGAAGGAGATGGAGGATATGATGCTTTTATGAAAGCTCTTACTAAAGCATTTAAAAATCTTGGAATAGAATTGCCTTTACTTGTTGATTATGAAGTAAGAATTCCACCTGGCGGAAAAACAGATGCATTAGTAGAAACTACTATTTCTTGGTCAAAGAATGGAAAAGAATTCAAAACAACAGGCCTTGATTCAGACCAAACAATGGCTGCTGTTAAAGCGACTGAAAAAATGATTAATTTACTTGAATAAATTTACTTGAATAATAATATTTTCTGTTAAATCACTTTTTTTGAATAAAATTATTACTAAAGAGTATCAATTTTCACAGAAGCCTTATAAACTTTCTTGGACATTACTTTCTTTTTAGGATGATGCAATTTTATTTTGGTTTTGATTTTTTTTCCTTTTTTTGCAAGAATTTCTATTTTTTTAGGTGTTGTTTTTGAAGGCTAAATTAGTCCTTAGTGACGGCACAATTTTTGAAGGAATATCTTTTGGTTATGAATCTTCTACTTCTGGTGAAGTGGTATTTAACACAGGCATGGTTGGATATCCTGAATCTCTAACTGACCCCAGCTATTACGGTCAGATTTTATGCCTTACTTATCCTCTTGTTGGAAATTATGGTGTTCCTCCAAGAGATACTGAAGAAAAAGTATTCAAATTTTTTGAATCATCCAAAATACAAATAAAAGGGCTAATTGTTAATGATTATTCTTACGATTATTCGCATCATGAAGCAGTACAATCTCTTGCTGATTGGCTCAAAGAACAGAGAATTCCTGCAATTACTGGAATTGATGTCCGTGCCTTAACAAAACACCTGCGCGAAGCAGGAACAATGCTTGGAAAAATAGTGATTAATGATAATCAGCCTGAAATTTATGATCCAAATAAATACAATATTGTAGAAAATGTGAGCATTCCTGAACCTATTGTTTACGGCAAAGGCGGGAAAAAAATAATGATGCTTGATTGTGGAGTAAAAAATAATATTATTCAATCTTTTTTGAAAAGAAATTGCCAAGTAATTAGAGTTCCTTGGAATTATGATTTTATTTCACAAAAAGAATATGATTTTGATGGCCTTTTCATTAGCAACGGTCCTGGAAATCCTGAGATGTGCATTGCTTCAATTGATAATATTAGAAAAGCTATTGAAAAAGAAATCCCTACTTTTGGAATCTGCCTTGGAAACCAATTGCTTGCACTTGCTGCTGGAGCAAAAACCTACAAACTCAAATATGGGCATCGTTCACAAAATCAACCGGCTTATATTGTTGGAGAAAAAAAATGTTTTATTACTTCACAAAATCATGGATTTGCGGTTAGGGAATCAACCTTGCCTTCTGACTGGAAAGGCTGGATTAGAAATGCTAATGATGAAACAAATGAAGGAATAAGGCACAAGAAAAAACCATTCTTTTCTGTTCAGTTTCATCCTGAAGCAACTCCCGGTCCTAAAGATACTGAATTTTTATTTGATGAATTTTTAGAGGTGCTGAAATGATTGGGTTTGAAGCAGTTGCATTATTCCTAACTGGTTTTGTTGCTATGTTTTATGCTTCATTTGCCGGTGGCGGAGCGCTCATAATAATTCCAATTCTTCTTTTTATGGGTCTTGGACCTACTGCTGCGATTGCAACTAATAGATTTGCTGTTTGGTTCCAAGGATTTGGAAGAATTCCTGAACTTTATGGAAAATTAGGGATAGGAAAAAAAATTCCTTTGCTTTTAATTTTAATTCATTCAATTGGCGGTTTTGT
>CAYMWD010000065.1:3385-5461 GCA_964394025.1 uncultured archaeon
TTAGATTTTATACAAGCGCTTACATTTGCATCTTATTATACTTTCTTTTCATCTTCTGCTGCATTAATTGTTTTTTATTTTTCAGGATTTATTGATTTTTCATTTGGTATACCTCTTGCACTTGGTGCGATTACAGGTGCTTTTATTGGTACTTGGGTTGCATTGAAAAAAGGAAATTTGTTAATGAAAAATGCATTTGTTTTACTCGCATTAATTTTTGGAGGCTATTTTTTATTTTTTAGGTGAGGTTATGGTTGCAAATAATACTGAAATTGAAAAACCAAAAAAAGTTCTTGTGCTTGGTTCAGGTGCTTTGCAAATTGGTCAAGCGGGTGAGTTTGATTATTCGGGTTCACAAGCAATAAAAGCACTCAAAGAAGAAGGGGTTAAAGTAATCATAATTAATCCAAATATTGCTACTGTACAAACCTCAAAAGGCTTTGCAGATGAAGTTTATTTCTTGCCTGTTACTCCGTTCTTTGTTGAGAAAGTAATAGAAAAAGAGAAACCTGACGGCATTTTACTTTCTTTTGGAGGGCAAACTGGACTTAATTGTGGCGTGGAATTGCAAGAAAAAGGGATACTAAAGAAATATAATGTAAAAGTGCTAGGAACACCAGTAAAAAGCATTCAACTTACCGAAGACAGGAAACTTTTCAATTCTGAACTTGGAAAAATAGAGGTAAAAGTGCCTAAATCAATGGCTGTAAATTCAGTAAAAGAAGCATTAAAAGCTTCTACAAAAATTGGTTTTCCAATAATGATAAGAGCAGCATTTGCTCTTGGTGGAATGGGAAGCGGAGTTGTTGAAAACAAGGAACAGCTTGAAGAAATGAGCCAAAAAGCATTCAAAAATTCTTCCCAAATTCTTGTAGAAGAATGCCTAACTGGCTGGAAAGAAATTGAATATGAAGTTGTAAGAGATAGGTATGATAATTGTGTTACCGTTTGTAATATGGAAAATTTTGACCCGCTTGGGATACACACAGGAGAATCAATTGTAGTAGCGCCTTCGCAGACACTCAACAACCACGAGTACCATAAACTTCGTGAAATTTCAATTAAAGTAATAAGACATTTTGGAATTGTAGGTGAATGTAATATTCAATTCGCACTTGACCCTTATTCTGATGATTATAGAGTGATAGAAGTAAACGCCCGCTTATCAAGGAGTTCGGCGCTAGCATCAAAAGCAACTGGTTATCCGCTTGCATTCGTTGCGGCAAAATTAGGGTTAGGTTATTCCTTGCTTGAACTTTCTAATTCAGTTACAAAAAAAACAAGTGCTTGCTTTGAACCAGCGCTTGATTATGTTGTTGTAAAAATTCCAAGATGGGATTTTCAAAAATTCAGAAATGTAAGCAAACTTTTAGGCACTGAAATGAAAAGTGTTGGAGAAGTAATGAGTATTGGAAAAACATTTGAAGAAGCTTTACAAAAAGCAATTAGAATGCTTCACATTGGGATGTACGGTTTAGTTGGAAATAAAATTTATTTCAAAAAACTTGCGCATTCAATAAAATATCCTACTGACAAAAGAATATTTGCAGTAATTGAAGCAATAGAAAAAGGGGTTTCAATTGATGAAATTCACAACGGCTCTAAAATTGACAAATGGTTTTTGTATAAACTGAAAAATGTTGTTGAAACAAAAAAAGAAATGATTCAATACAACATTAACACTCTACCAAAAGAACTAATGCTTAAGGCAAAAAAACAAGGCTTTTCTGATAAGCAAATTGCAATGCTTATAAATGACGGTGATGAGATAAAGGTACGCGACAAAAGAAAAGAAATGAAACTAATGCCGTTTGTAAAACAAATTGACACTCTTGCAGCAGAATACCCTGCACAAACAAATTATCTTTACCTCACCTATAATGGAATTGAAGATGATGTTGTTTTTGAAGGAAAAAAAACAGTGATTGTTCTTGGTTCAGGTGCGTATAGAATCGGAAGTTCTGTTGAATTTGATTTTTGTTGTGTTTCATGTGTAAAAACACTAAAAAAAATGGGTTATGAAACCATAATGATAAATTTTAACCCTGAAACAGTTTCAACTGATTATGATGAATG
>CAYMWD010000066.1:0-5428 GCA_964394025.1 uncultured archaeon
TAATTAGCAACAGAGCCACTATTTACCTTCTCATGACTATTTTTGTAATAAATAAACTAGAAATGTAAATGATTATTCCGCCAATTCCAATCACAGCCCATTGCCCTGCTGAAAGACCAACGATTCCAAACCAGTCAGTAAGAGGGATTATCGATTCAAACGGGTTGTAAAGTAAAAGTAATTGTAAAAGCATTGCACCTCCAAGAGCCATAACAAGCCACTTGTTTGAAAAGAAAGTAAGTTCATCTTGCTGTCTTATTACAACAATTCTAGCAAATTCATATGCAATAAGCGAAGTAAAAACCATTGTTTGTGCAATCAAAAGCCCTTGAGGCAAAAAGTAAAAGAAAATGCCAAGTACAACTATTGTAATTATTATTGCAATTGAAACAAGAAGTATGCCTGTTTTTTTATCAATTATTCCTTGAGTATTTTTACGTGGTTTTTGTTGCATGATTCTAGGCTTAGGCGGGTCAGCACCAAGAGCCAAAGCAGGCATTCCATCAGTCAAAAGATTAATCCAAAGAATTTGCACAGGTGTAATTGGTAAAAATCCTGCAAGCGTACATGCAAAAATAATGAATACTTCTGCAAGATTGCTTGTAAGTAAATAACTAACAAATTTTTGAATGTTATCAAATACTGTTCTTCCTTGTCTTATTGCTTCAATAATAGTAGCAAAATTATCATCCAAAAGAACAATGTCACTTGCTTCTTTTGCAACATCACTTCCTTTTATGCCCATTGAAATTCCAACATCTGCCTGCTTTAATGCTGGCGCATCATTTACTCCATCGCCAGTCATTGCAACATTATGGCCTTTTGCTTTCAAAGCCTGCATTATCATAAGTTTTTGTTCAGAGCTAACCCGTGCAAAAATATCATAGTCATCAACAGCTTTATCAAATTCTTGCTTGGATAAAGTATCAAGTTCTTTTGCGCTAATTACTTTTCCTAAAAAACCTATTTTTTCGCCAATTGCTTTTGCGGTAAGTTTGTTGTCTCCTGTAAGCATCAATACGCGTATTCCTGCATTTCTTGCTGTTTCAAGTGCACCTTTTACTTCTTCTCTGGCCGGATCAATCATTCCTTGCAAACCAAGGAATGTCATTTCATTTTCAATTTCCTTATCAGTTTCTTTATTTTGTTCAATATCTTTGGATGCAAAACCAAGCACTCTTAATGCTCGTGAAGCCAAATCATCATTTTTTTGCATCAAAATTTCTTTTTCTGCTTTTGTGAGTTTTATTTTTTTACCATTTTTCAATATATGCGTACAAGATTCAAGAATAACTTCAGGAGCCCCTTTAGAAAATGCAATTTGTTTTGCACCATAATCCATTATTACTGTCATTCTTTTTCTTTCAGAATTAAATGCAATTTCTTTTTCTCGAGTCATTCCTTCAAGTGAAATCCCTGCTTTCATTGCCGATACTGCAAGAGCAATTTCAGTAGGGTCTCCGATAAATTTTACAGTTCCATCATTTTCTCTTTCAATAATAGTATCATTACAGGCCATTCCGCACAAAAGAATTTGTTCAAGTTTTTTCCCTTCTGTTTTTTTTTCTTCAAATAAAAATTCTCCAACAGTATTTTGTCCCGTGCCTGTTACGGAATAATTTTTTTCATTAAAAAAAATCTCTTGTACAGTCATACTATTTTCAGTAAGAGTTCCTGTTTTGTCAGTGCAAATAACATCAATGGAGCCAAGAGTTTCAATGACAGGGAGTTTTCGCACAAGACTTTTTTTCTTCAACATTTTTCTCGTTGCAATAGCAAGTGAAAGTGTAACTACTGCAGGTAAACCCTCAGGAATTGCAGCAACCGCAACACTTATTGCAGTAATAAAAATTTCAATAATATCGGCCTCATGAAGCAAAAGCATAGTACCTGAAATCATAATAAGCAATATCAAAATCCCAATACTGATTTTTTTGCTTAAATCTTCAATCTCAACATGGAATCTTGTTGGTTCTTCTTCAATACTTTCTAATTGGCCTGCAATTTTTCCAACTTCAGTATTTTTTCCAGTAGCAACAACAATTGCTTTTCCTTGCCCGCTTACAACTGAAGAATGCATAAAAACCATGTTTCTTCTATCTGCAAGAACAGTATCTTTTGCAAGAACATCAACAATTTTTGACATTGGAGTGCTTTCTCCTGTAAGAAGCGATTCATCCAAATGAAGGTTAAAATTTTCAATAACTCTTGCATCAGCACTAACCCTTGTGCCTTCTCTAAGGTGAAGAATATCCCCTGGAACAAGTTCTTCGGAATCAATTTCTTCAATTTTTCCTTCCCTATAAACAAGCGCCTTTGGGGCACCCATTTTTTTTAACGCTTCAATACTTTTTTCAGCATTATAATTTTGAATAAAACCAAATAAACCATTTGCAATAACAATAGCCATAATCAGCGCGCCATCAATACCCTTTTCAAAATAAAATGAAACAACTGCAGCAAAAATAAGAATAAGCACAAGAGGGCTTACAAACTGTTCAACAAAAAGACTAATTATAGAAACCTTTTCCCCTGATTCAATAAAATTTCGGCCATACTCGGCAATTCTTTTTTCAGCTTCTGCATTACTAAGCCCAGATTCTTTTGTTTTAAATCTAGCCAAAATTTCTTTTATTGAAAATGAATGCCATTCAACCATAAAGCTCACTAATATTTTCTTTTATTAATAGGGTAATTGTGTTTATTAGAATTCGTATTATTGTTGTTTTAGCCACTTTTCGTATTGTTTGTGGTTTCCTGCAAACATTATAATTCTTTTTTTATTTATTTGCTCAAAACAAACTCTATATTGCCCTGATTCTAAAACAAAAAAATTGAGACCATACTTTAAGTGCCTAGAAGAATCTTTGGTTTTTAGAGTTAATATTTTTTTTCCTAATTTTTCTTTTTCGCTTTTATCAAGTTTTGAAAAATATTTATCCCATTCTAGGTCATATTCTAGTGTAAACAAGATATCACTCAAAAACCATATTTTTTTCTGACTTCCTGTTCGCTTAAAATCTTTCTTTTTCCGCTTTTTATTTCGCTTGAAATCTTTTTCATTTTAGCAACTGCTAATTCATCTTCTAGCTCATTAATATTTTTAAAAATTTTATATTTATCTGCAAGTTCTAATACTCCTGCGCGAATAACTTCGCTTCTTGTTTTGTAAAGCCCTGTTTTAGTAAGCCTGTCAATTATAACTTCCTGCACTCCTTCTAACCTCACCATAGTTTTAGCCATATAACCACCAATATTATTGTATATCAAAATGATATATAAATATTGGTGATTTTGGCATTTATTTTGATTTTATCTAAAAGCCCCATACTCTTCTTGCAACCTCAACATTCTTGAGTGGTAATTCTCACCTCTTGATTTTTGAATCTCATTCATTATTCTGTCCATTTTTTCCTCACTCATTAATTATCAGCCTCCCAAAGCTTTCTCACAAGAATTAGTTTAGTAAAAGTAGGAGAATAAGCTTTCGAAGCAGAGTACATTGCCGGTGCTGATTCATATTTTTATGCTATTTTATATTTCTTCGAGGTGAATATTTTTTTCTTTTATTTTCTCTTAATATTGCTAATTCAGGGTTTAGTTTTATTGTATGTGCAGAAAGAATTTTTGTATATATTTTATGAAGTCTGTTCAAAGCGGGATGATTTGGAAATTTTTTATCTGCTGCTATTAATACAGAAACTATTTTGTCGCGCAATCTTTCATAATCTTTTTTTGGCTTGGTTGTTGGGTCACAGGTTCTGAATTCTACAAGTAAAGGTAAAAGTTCCATTATTTCTCTTTTTTGTTTTGCTTCATGTTCTAAAAATTCAGGATTAGCGCGAGTTACTTTATCTTCAATTATTTTATTATATCTTTTAATTAATTCTTCAAATTGTTTTCTGTTTTGTTTTGAAATTTTTTTGTTTTGTTTAATTTCTTGTATTAAAGTTGCAATTTGTAATTGCAAAGGGTTATGCCCTGTTTTTGAACTTGAAGATTCATGTCTGAATTGTTCAATAAATTGTTCAAGTATATATGTTTGAGTTGGAAATTTTAGTAGTATTCTTTGTAATTGCTGTTTATATTGATTATATTCTGTTCGTCTTGATTTGAGGGGTACGTTTCTAAGATTAAATAATATTTGAGCTATTCTAAATTCTGTTTTTTGAGTAGCTTCGTTTCTTCTTTTTTGTTGTTCCAGTAAATCAATTTGATTTCTTATTTCATCTACTAATTGGTCTGATGAATTCATTTATACCAATTATATAAAAGTAGAGTTTTCATTTTAAAATGTGGTTTTAATTTTTTTTCTCTTATCCCAATAACCAGTCTACAATTCTGTCTTCTTGTCTTGTGCCTGTGAAGATTTGAGTTCCGTGGCCAACGTTTCTTAATCCTCTGAATTCAGAATTTTTGATGAACTCATCAAGTGCTTTTGAAGAACCATAGGAATATGTGTCTTCTTCGCTTGCAATAATTAAAACATTAGCATCAACACTTTTTGCTGAACTCTCTGTTTGAATTCCTTTATACTCCATTCCAGGAGAAAGAAGAACAACTTTTTTTACGCCAGTATCTAAGTCAGCATAATTAAGTGCAGTGTTTGCACCAATACTTGCGCCAACAATTGCATACAATGTATGTCCTTCTTGTAAAAGAAATTTTTTAACTGCTTTTACATCAAGAATCATTTTTACAAAATCAGCATCAGAAAAATTTGCATAAGGAATTTTTTCTCCGTTCTTCCAAACACTTTCGCCATGCCCGCGAAAATCAATTGCAATAACTGTAAAGTTCGCATCATTAAGTTTTTTTCCAAGATTTAAATAAGTATCTTTGTTTGTTTGAAATTGATGCAAAAGAACAACTGCTTTTTCATTCCCTTTCCAAAAGTTTCCGACAATTTTATAACCATCTTCTGTTTCAAATTCAACGCTTTCAAAAGAATCATCTTTAGTAATATTTGCATCAGGCACTTCATTAATAGAATTCAAATCATCGCCTCCAATAGATTCAGCATCAGCAATAGGTTTTACTGTACAACCCGAAATCAAAAAAATAAACAAAAAAGAAATAGCAATTTTTAGTATTTCATTTCTACTCATATTTTCACTTCTCTTTTTTTTCAGGAATAACATCCTTTTTCAAAGGGTAAAGTCCGCATGTTTTTGGTTCAGGGCAATAACCCAAAGAGTAACAAATAGGTCCTCGTTCATTAAACAAACCAGGTGCAACTTTTTTCAATTCTTTAAGCATCATATGAGCCATTACTCTAATTTCCCATTGTGCTCTTGTGCAAAGCCTGTGGTCAAGGAAATTAAACAGCGCTCTTGTGTTCATTGTTACAACAATTCGTGTTTCAACTGCATTAGGTAAAATAAATCTAGCGTCTTCGGATGGAATTCCTCCCGCCTGCATTTCTCCA
>CAYMWD010000067.1:0-5398 GCA_964394025.1 uncultured archaeon
GTCAAATACTTATATATTTTATATGTGGAAAGGTTGTTGATAACAAAAATCACCCCAATTTGGGGTGATTTTTGTTTTGAAAATTCTTATTTTTTTATGTCTAAAGGAAAAAAACCAATATTACAAAAAAAAACTCTTGCTGCTTTACAAGGAGCACATAAAGCAAGACAGGATATCTCGAAAAGACATCGAAGAGGTATTGCTGCAGAAAATGTAAGAAAGCATATTGAAATAGGTCAAAAGGATCTTCAAATATTACATAAAGACGGAAAAATTTCAGAAAAGACTTATTCAGCAATAGTAGGTGCTTTTGCAAAACACAATAATTTGTACAAAGTAATTGAAGCAATTGACACTAAAATTTCATGGCTTAAAAGAGAAGCAGAAGAAAAAGGCATGAGCGAAATTCTGAAAAGAGATATTACCTCGCTTCAAAAAATAAGAAACGAGTTAGTTGTTTAATTAAGAATTCTGAGTCGCATATTCAGTTATTTTTTCTGCGATTTTTAAACTCTCAGAATCATTTGAAATTAAACCGTAATAAACAAAACTCATTGCAACGTCTGAGTAATTAATTTCTTTGCACTTTTCCGCAAACATTTCTTGGCAGTTCCCTGTTCTTGAGTTTCCATTAGAACTAATTTCGCCAGAATTTTTTATTTTAGTTTTTTCCCACACAATTCCTTTTAAAACTCCTGCCCAAATTTGTTCATTCAATTCTTTGTTTTTGGAATAAATTAAATATTGCTGAAGTTTCAAATTAGTTACTCCTTGATAACTTGAATCATAGCCATTGTGTTCAATAAAAGAACCATCTTCTCTTTGCTTTTCTAAAGTTGAATTTACAAACTCATCCCCAAGAGTTTCATATTTTTTTTCTTCAAGAATTTTTCCGTTAAGTTTGAATGCAAGTCCATCAAACATGAGTCTGTTTGGTGCATTTTCTGCTTTTTTAAAAAGAATTTCTTTTCCAAAATAAAGCCAGTCCATTGTTTTCCGCATTTTTGTTTTCAGCAATTCAAATCTCGGCAAAAATTCGGCTGAATACTCACTTTCTTTGATTAAAAAATATGACTGTCCTACTGATTGCATAAAAAATGCTCCCGCCTCGAAAAAATCAGCTTCTATTGCACCCATTTCAATTACTTCGTCAGCATAATCGAAACTTCCGTCTTCATTTTGTTTTTCAAAACCGTATTCTATTGCTTTTATTCCTTTTTCAATAATTTCTTTATTATTTTCAGCAATTCCTTTCATTATCATTCTAGCCGAGATTCTCTGAGCTGAAATTTCTAGATACTTTTCTTGATTTCTAGGCGCAGCACCTTCTTCATTCACAAAATTACTATTTACTGCAACAATTAAAAAATTTTTAAATTCAGTTTTATCAATAAGTTCATTTTCAGCAGGGATATTTTCAGGCATTTGAACATTTTCAGCTGGACTTTTTGTGGTACAACCGGTTAAAAAAATCAGAATAAAAAAAACAATGATTGTTTTTTCAAATTTCATTCATTCCCACTCAATAGTTGCAGGTGGTTTATGCGTAAT
Source organism: uncultured archaeon (assembly GCA_964394025.1). Classification (GTDB taxonomy): domain Archaea; phylum Iainarchaeota; class Iainarchaeia; order Iainarchaeales; family Iainarchaeaceae; genus PCWY01. The sequence continues at coordinate 1,552 of CAYMWD010000067.1, forward strand.
ATCTAACATTACTGCCCCGATTCCTTTAATTTCCATTATTTTAGAAACCATTTCTTCAAGTACTGTTGGTCCAAGTTTTGCAAACTTTGCAGTCATTGCTTCTTTTGAATAAACAGGCCTTAAAACAATTCCTTCTCCGTTGCTATCAAAATTAATAGGTACAAGTACAACAGGAAATTGCCACACTTCATTCATAAGCTCTTTTGAATCAATTAGATTCATTGCTATTGCATCTGCTTCTTGTAATTTTTCAATTCTTTCTTTTGTAAGAGTTGCTTTCTCAAGTTTAATGTTTACAATTTGTTCTTTGTTCAATAAAAAAACAACGCGGTTTACGGATGCAAATTTGTTTGTGATTTTTGTTGAAAGCTCTTCAAGTCTTTTGTAATCAAGTTCGCCTTCAACAAGCACAGCATTACTATAAGTTCTATTATCTCCCTGAACTCCAACTGCTTTTATTGGAAGAAGCTTTGCTTCATACTCTTCTTCAATTGCAAATTGATTAATTTTTTTCTCAAGTTCTTTATCTATTTTTTCTTTTCCTTCACTGCAAAGTATTCTTATTGCAAGCCCAGGGCCAGGAAAAGGATGTCTTTGCACAAGCTTTTCAGGCAAACCAAGCACTTTTCCAAGTTCACGAACTTCATCTTTGTAAAGTTGTGCAAGAGGTTCAATTACTCTTCCTTCTTGAAGCATTTGCATTATAATCGGTGCTCTGTTGTGATGTGTTTTGATTTTTTTAGCATTTTCAGTTCCGCCAGTTTCAATAGTATCAGGATATATAGTTCCTTGCCCAATAAGCCAAGTGTCAGTTTCAAAGCTGAGATTATTAAGTTCTTCAACAGCAATATCAATAAACAATTTTCCAATTATTTCTCTTTTTTCTTCAGGTTCAACAATTCCTTCGAGTGCATTAAGAAATTGTTCTTCTGCTTCAATTGTATGTACTTTTTGAATTCCAAGTTTTTCAAGTTCAGTTTTCACAAATTCACTTTCATTTTTTCTCATAAATCCAGTATCTACATGAAGCACGTGAATTCTATCACTTCCAAGAGCCTTATCCAAAAGAGCAAGACAAACAGTAGAATCAACCCCGCCACTAAGCAAAAGAAATACATTTTTATCTCCTGCTTCTTTTTTTATTTCTTCAATTTTTTGTTCAAGATAATTTTCCATAGTCCAATTTTTTTCGCATTTGCATACATTAAAAATAAAATTAGAAATAATTTTCAAACCATTTTCAGTATGAGTAACTTCAGGGTGAAATTGTAACCCATAAATTTTTTTTTCTTCATTTGCTATTGCAGCAAATTCACAATCATCTGTTGAACCTGCTTTTTCAAATCCTTGTGGGAGAGATTCAACTTTATCTCCATGGCTCATCCAAACATTAAACTCTTTTTCAATTCCTTCAAAAATTCCTTTTTTTTCAGATTTTATTTGTGCAACCCCATATTCTTTTACATTGCCCGAAACAACCTTTCCTCCAAGTTCATGTGCGATTAATTGTTGGCCATAACACAAACCAAGAATCGGCACTTTAAGCGAAAAAATTTCAGGGTTAAAAGCAATAGCCTCATCAGAATAAACACTCTGAGGTCCACCACTAAGAATTATTCCTTTAGCTTTTTTCAAATCCTCTGAAGGAATTGTAGGTGCACAAATTTCAGAATAAACATTCAAATCTCTTACTCTTCTTGCAAGCAGATGAGTATATTGCCCGCCAAAATCAAGAACAAGAATCTTATTTTCCTGCATAAAAAGAAATGAAATGTAAGTATTTTAACTCGAACCCTTATTCTTCAACACAAAAATCTATTGAATTACAACATTCAGGTTCTTTTGCTAATATTTTTTCAGAAGAATCACAAACAAAACCAGTTAAACACACTTCACCTTCTAAAATTTCACAAGGGGCCAAACAGTCAGAATCCACATTATCTTCTGCTTCAGGGTCTCCGTCATAAGTGCACTGGGTAGGGCAGTATTTATCATCATTAATACACTCAGTAATCCACTCATGTTTACATGAATTTTTTATGCACGAATCCTCTGTTGCAACTTTATAATCATTGCACTGTTCATTAGTTGTGCAAGAATTAGGTGATTTACAATCATTATCATTTGTAAAATCACAAACATCTTCATCGCATTCGCCATCTCCATCAACACAAGTTTCAATTATTTCAATACATGAATTTTCTAAAGAACTATAAGAAATTTTTTCACATGTTTTAGTGTCCTGTGAATTAATTGCATATTCCTCATAACAATATTCTTTTCCTGCATAAGGTAATTTTCTCATCTTTGTTCTCTCTGCTTTTGAACATATTTCTGGAGCACCAAAACTCATTGCAATTTCAGCAAAACACTTGTAATAAGATTGATCAGTTCCAACTTTTTCACAAATAGTATAATCGCCTAATTCAAGCGCAACTCTTGAAAGACATAAATCTCTTTCATTCAAAGTTTTATAACACAATTCTGATTCTTCAGTTGCAACAGCAATTTCCATAATACATTTTTCTTTTTCTCTTGATTTGCTTATTTTACTGCAAACTTCAGAATCAAGTTCAGAAATTGCAACATTTTTATAACACTCATTTCTGATTTCATAATATTCACCCGGAAGAGTAGCACATTTTTCACTTGTTGCATCAATTTCAATAGCCAGATTCATGCATTCTTCAAGTCTTTTATCATTAAGATTAAAACAATAATTCAAATCGCCCGTATTAGTTGCATACCAATAATTACAATTATTCATTGAATTTGAATCACTAAAATTACAATCCATTTTATTTGAAGGAATATTATCAGCACCCTCAAAACATTCTGCTCTAAGTTGATCTGAAATTATTTTTGCACAAAGCTCACCCTCAAGGTCTTTACCATAATTTCTGCATTTATCTGGCAAATAATCTTTACCATCTTTTCTTACACTTACTTTGTTGCATAATTCATAATTATCAGTAGCATCAACAACGCTTATGTAGCAATAATCTCTTGTTTGTGGGTCAAAAATATTTGCACAAACATCACCATCATCATTTTCTGTTGCAACACTCTCAAAACATTCATCAGAAAGTTTTTGATTCTCTTGTATTTTATTACATAATAATTCATCATTTGTTGATTTTGCAAGTTCCTTAAAACAGTCATTTTTCATTGACGTGTCTTCATTTATCCTTATACAATAAATTTCACTTTCAGTCTCGATTGCAAGGTCAAAATAACACTTATCTATTGGAAGCAAAGTCATTTCTTTGCAAGGAGTTTCGCTTTTTCTTTCTTTTGCAAGCGCCATAAGACAAGAATCACCTTTTGCTTCATTTACTTCTTCTTTACATTCTTTAATTGCAGAAGCCATAGTTATGTTATATTGAGAGTCATTTACATTAGGGTCATCTGAGTTATCATTATTTCCGTCTCCACTAGAATTGTCTCCTCCACCGCTAGGGGGTTTAGCAAACATATCTTGTAATGAACCTTTTTGAGTAATACAACCACTCAGAATGAGTATTAGTGCAATAATAGTAATTGTAAAAATATGTGATTTCATTGCATAATGTATCTAATTACTAGTATAAATAGTTGATTGTAAAACCCCTGATTTTGTTATGTGAGTATGCTTTTCAAATATTTTTATTAAAAATAGTTGGTTTTTTTAATGCTAACTATTATATACCTGAATGCATTTCATATAATCAACTCTAAGTTAAATTAGAGCTAAATTAGAGGTGAACCCCCAATGCGCCATGAAATCTTCTATAAGACTTTTCTCCTATTTTCGGTACTAATAGTATCGTTCGCACTAGGCTTTGTTATGTAATAAACCTAAACCAGC